>NZ_JBEOPW010000023.1:0-75601 GCF_040310465.1 Pseudomonas sp. H26/SER47-MNA-CIBAN-0231
TCTATTGAAAAACCAGAGCGAATACTCACCCAAAGGCGTTTAGGGGCTAGGCATGAACCATAGAATCTCCCACAGGGGCCTGGGTATTTCCCGGACTCAACTTTTGCTCCGGCGTGCCGTTAAAGCCTTTAACCACGCCAACAAAATCAAAAGAGTGAGTCCCCCGATGCGCCTGAGTCTCAAGGCTAAAGTCCTGTCCCTTGCCGTTCTGCCGGTGCTGCTCTTTGCGCTGGTCATCAGCGTGACCACGCTGTTCATCCTCCAGGAACAGGCGCGCAAGGAGGTCGAACAGACCCGCGAGCGGCTGCTCAGCGACGCCAAGGCCACCCTGCAAAGTTACGTCGCCGTGGCCATGACCACGATCAAACCGCTGTACGACGCCGCCGCACCGGGCGACGACGCGGCGCGGGCGCAGGCGATCAAATTGCTCTCGGGCATCCGCTACGGCAAGGACGGCTACTTCTTCGGCTACGACTCCGAGACCGTGCGCCTGTTCAAGGCCAACGACCCCGACGGCGTGGGCAAAAGCTTCAAGGACAACCGCGATCCGAACGGCGTCTACGTCAACCTCGGCCTGGTCAAAGTGGCCAAGGACGGCACTCACTATCTGCAATACAGCTCGCCGCTGCCGGGCAACGCCAAGGTGCTGGTGCCGAAACTCGGCTACACCGAATACCTGCCGAAGTGGGACATGGCGGTCGGTACTTCGGTGAACCTCGACGGCATCGAAGCACAAGTGGCGCAGGTCGAGGCGCAAGTGCAGGAGCGCGTGCAAGGCGTGGTGCTGAGCATTGTCGGCGTCGCGGTGCTGGTGCTGCTGGTGATCGCGGCAGCGGGCATGCTGCTGGCCAACACCATTCTGCGTCCGCTGACCCTGATGAAAGCCAACCTCGACGACATCGCGGCAGGCGAGGGCGACCTGACCCGGCGCCTGAACATTACCAGCCAGGACGAACTTGGCGAACTGGCCGGCTCGTTCAACCGTTTCGTCGACAAGATCCACGGCCTGGTGCGGCAGATCACCGAGATGACCACGCAACTGACCGGGCTGGTCACCCAGGTCTCGGAACAGGCGCAGCGTTCCGATCAGGCTATGGAGCGTCAGCGCCACGAAACCGATCAGGTCGCCACGGCGATCAACGAAATGTCCGCCGCCGCCCAGGAAGTGGCGAAGAGCGCGCAAAACGCCGCCGTCGCCGCTCAGCAGACCGACGAAGAAGGCCAGAGCGCCAAGCGTGTGGTGGCGGGCAGCATCAAACAGATTCATGCGCTGGTCGACGACATCCGCAACAGCGGCGTGTCGCTGGACAGCTTGCAGCAGGACGTCAGTTCGATTGTCGGCGTGCTTGGGGTGATCCGTTCGATTGCCGAGCAGACCAACTTGCTGGCGCTCAATGCCGCGATCGAAGCGGCGCGCGCCGGTGAGGCCGGGCGTGGCTTTGCGGTGGTTGCGGACGAAGTACGCGCACTGGCCAGCCGCACGCAGATCAGCACCCAGGAAATCCAGGGCATGATCGACCGCTTGCAAGCGGGCACGCAGCAGGCGGTCGAAGCGATGCGGCGTTCCAGCGAGGCCGGCGACGGTACTTCGCAGCAAGCCAATCAGGCCGGTGCATCGCTGGATGCCATGGCGCAGTTGATCGCCACGATCAACTCGATGAACGCGCAGATCGCCAGCGCAGCGGAAGAGCAGACGGCCGTGGCCGAAGAGATCAACCGCAGCGTGCATCAGATTGCCGTGGCGGTGGACAGCGTCGCCGATGAAACGCAACTGGGCGCGCAAACGTCGCGCAGTCTGGCGGAGCTCGGGCAGCGGTTGGGCAAGCTGGTGGGGCAGTTCCGTATCTGATGGCCTGAAAAGCCCCTCACCCTAGCCCTCTCCCAGAGGGAGAGGGAACCGATTGGGGAATATTGGGGGATTACGCCGACCTGAAAGTCCTGCTTTGAATCCATAGTCGACGCGGTTTTTCAGGTCGATGCAGTAGGTGGGACACCTCGGTCGGTTCCCTCTCCCTCAGGGAGAGGGCTAGGGTGAGGGGGCTCTTGATCTTCAGGCTCTGTCCCAATAGGGAATCTCGCCAAAGCACTCGACAAAAAAATCAATTACCGTCCTCACCTTCACCGACAGCCGTCGGCTCCCCGGCCACAGCACGGCGATCTGCTGCGGTTCCAGGCTGTTCGACACCTGATATTCCCCCAGCACCGGCACCAGTGTGCCCTCGCGCACCGCTTCGCCAATCAGCCACGACGGAAACATCACCAGCCCGAGGCCTTGCTGAGCGGCCTGGGTCAGGGTGTCGGCGTGGTTGCCGGTGATCGGGCCTCTGACCGTGTACGGCGTCCAGTCCTCGCCATCACGGCGGAAAAACCAACGCTGCTGACCGGCCGCGCCTTTATAGGCCAGGCACTGATGCTGCGCGAGTTCGTCCGGGTGCTGCGGCGTGCCGTGGCGTTTGAGGTAGGCCGGGCTGGCGGCGACCTGAAAACGGTGCGGCGCCACAATGCGTGCCTGCATGCTCGAATCGTGCAGCGCGCCGATGCGAAACAGCAGGTCGGCGCCTTCCTGTAGCGGGTCGACGTAATGGTCGGTTTGCTGGATATCCAGTTGCAGCTTCGGATAGCGCGCGCAGAGCTCGCCCAGCCAGGGCGTCAGATGGCGCTGGCCGAACACCACTGGCGCGTTGATGCGCACCAGTCCCGTGGGTTCGCTTTGCTGTTCCTGCAACGCCTGCTCGGCTTCTTCCAATTGCACCAGCAGCAACCGCGCATGGTGACCGAGCGTGCGCCCGGCTTCGGTCGGCGTGACGGCGCGGGTGTGGCGGTAGAGCAATTGCTGGTTCAGCGCCTGTTCCATCAACTGGATCTGCCGCGAAATCGAGGAGGGCGCGACCCCTTCGCGGCGGGCGACTTCGGAAAAACTGCCGTGGTCGAGGACCGCCACAAACAGCCTTAACGCTTTGAATCCGAGTTCGTTGAGCCCGTGCATGCCATGTCTCGCTGTGCGTGATGCGCAAAAGTGTTGTCCGGATGCTCCCATTTATCGCACAGCTGCGCCAGCCGATAATCCGCGCCATTGTTTTTGAGCGTGGAAGGTTATGTATGCAGACGTTGGATGAAGGGGTGGTTGCTGCACCGGTGAAAAGATCGGTGTTGCGTCTGCTGTTGCTGCCGCTGGTGATTCTCGCTGGCATGGGCTTGTCGGTAGAAGCCGGATTGCTCGGGCCGCTGGGTGAGCAGGTCGGGCATCTGTGGGCGACGTTAAGCATCTTCGGCGTGGGTTCGGCGATCCTGTTTTTGCTCCTGCTGTTTGCCGGTCCGCAAAAAGGTCCGGCGCTGACCGAGTTGCCGCGCTGGCAGTTGATCGGCGGTTTTCTCGGGCCGATCTACGTGGTCGTGCTGACGCTGGCGACGCCGCATATCGGTATTGCCATGACGATGATTGCGATTTTGTCCGGTCAGGTCGGCAAGAGTGTGCTGATCGACCATTTCGGCTGGTTCGGTGCTACGCGCAAGAAGGTCAACGGCGAGCGCTGGCTGGCGTTGGGCTTGATTGTGGTGGCTTTGGTTCTGATTGCGCGGGGGTGAGTGATGGGTCTGGTGATTTTGTTGGCGGCGGTGGTGTTGGCCGGTGCGGTGTTGAGTGTGCAGGCTGCGATCAATGGGCGTCTGGGTGAAACGGTGGGGGTGCTGCGTAGCAGTCTGCTGACCTTTGCGGTGGGCGCGGTGGTGACCGGGTTGTTGATTCTGTTTTTCGAGCCGGCGCAGGCGGTGAGTCTGCTTGAGGTGCCGAAATGGCAGTTGACCGGGGCGCTGTTCGGCGTGGTGTACATGATGGTGATGGTGGGTGCGGTGCCGGTGGTCGGGACGGCTGTGGCGACCGTGGCGGTGATTGTCGGGCAGTTGGGGATGGGGATGTTGATCGACAATTTTGGCTGGTTGGGGAATCCGGCGATCGGCTTGTCTCCGAGCCGGATGCTGGCCATGGTGTGTCTGGCGGTGGCTTTGGTGTTTATGTATCGGAGTTCGCGGCAGGCGCAGTGATTTTATTTGTTTGACTGTGTACATATCCGGTGCTGCGGGTGTTGCCCTCCGCTCAGCCTGCCGACGGGCTCTGAGAACAAGATCAAAAGCTACTTGAGCTAACGCTCATTGCTTTGTGCGGTGAACCCCTGTGGGAGCGAGCCTGCTCGCGAAAGCCATCTCTGCGTCGCCCAATCTCTCAACAGTTGGTCAGCCTGCAGCACCACCTTCTACACTGTCCCTTACGGCTTACCACTCAAGCCTCAGACAACCACTACGCAAGGAGTCTGTCCCATGTCCGATAAAAAATGCGACTGCCCGGGCTGCAACTGCACGATCAAAGAAGGCGAACATTCCTACGCTGTGCACGGCAAACACTATTGCTGCGAGGCTTGCGCTCATCACCACAAACACGGTGAAGAGTGTGCGATGAAGGGTTGCGGTTGCGCTCATCCGAAATAAGCGCGGCAAAAAAAAGTGGAGCCTAATCAGGCTCCACTTCCATTTTCAGACTGTCGTCTTCCTGTCGCTCAAAGTGCCTCACCGTGCCTTGCAGTGTTCGCCCTTCGACCTTGACCACCACAACCTTGGCTTGGTGGAGGTCTTCCGGTACCGGTGCCTGGACGCACAGGGTGAAGCGGTAAGGGTCGTCCGCAACCGTCTCCAGTGCGACTGCGCAATTCACCGTTTTGGTGATCTGGCCGAAGAAGGTGGTCAGGCCGTAGTCCAGTCGGGCCGGGTGATAAGTGTCGGTCATCGGTCGATTCCCCCTGTCGATTGCCAAGCCTGCGGTGAAGGCGGTGGGGTCAGTTGGTCTGGCGCCAGGTGACGTTTTCCAGACCGAATTTTTCTGCCATCGGTTTGCTGGTCTTTTGCACTTTCTCGCGGCCGAAGCGCGGGATGCGACCCACGCCCGCGTCGCAGCTTGCCCAATGCCAGGCTTCGGCGTTGTCCATTTTGTCCGAGCGGATAATGAACGACTTGGGGGTGCCATGCAGTGTGTAGTCGATGACGTAAAGTTTTGCGTTGTTCATAAAGCCCGAATTCCTCCCTGTGGTATTAAACGGATCGCGCTGTGCCGGGAAAATTCATTCGGATTGTCCGACGGTATCTATCGTTGGCGAGTGCGCGGCGTGCTGGTTACCATGGCGGCTTCGCCAACCCCCTGTGAACGCTCGCCATGGCCCTCGCCGCGCCCCCTGATCTGACCGACACCGATGTGCCCGTGCAACCGCTGGCGCGAACCTATCCGCGTGGTTTGTTCATTGAGCCGCACGAGCATGTCTGGGGGCAGTTGCTGTATGCGATGAGCGGGGTGATGTGGGTCGAAACCCCGCACGAAGCGCTGGTGGTGCCGCCGCAGCGGGCGGTGTGGTTGCCGCCGGGAGTGCCGCACGGGATTCGTGTGGTGTCGGATTTGCAGATGCGCAATATCTACTTGCGCCCGGCGCTGGCGGCGACCCTGGATGCGACGGTGCAGGTGATCGAAGTCGGTGGTCTGCTGCGCGAGTTGATCGTCGGACTGGTGGCGCAGGGCGATGACGGCGAGGCTGAGTATTACGAGGCGCTGGTCGGGCTGGCGTTGCTGGAGCTGCGCCGGGCCAGGCGTTCGCAGTTGAAGATTCCGCTGCCGGATGAGTCCGACCGGCGTCTGATGAATCTGTGTCAGGCCGTGATGGCCGCGCCATCGCTGGAGATCCCGTTCGAGCAGCATGCGGAAAACGCCGGGGCCAGCGTGCGTACGCTGGCGCGGTTGTTCAAGGACAGCCTCGGCATGGGCTTCGCCGAATGGCGGCGCCAGGTGCAGTTGGCGACGGCGGTGGCAGCGTTGATTCAGGGCGTGGCGGTGAGCGTCATTGCTCGCGAACTGGGTTATTCACCGAGCAGCTTCAGCGACATGTTTCGCCGGGAGCTGGGGGTGGCGCCTTCGCAATTTGCCGTGTAGGACAAATGTCTGATTTGTGAGATCCCTGTGGGAGCTGGCTTGCCAGCGATGGCGGCTTGGCATTCAACGGATATGTTGACTGACCCACCGCTATCGCTGGCAAGCCAGCTCCCACAAGGTTCTTTGTGAATTGGGGTTTTTGTCCGAAATTCAGAAGTCCTTGGCCGATACCGCTCCGCCCGTTTCCCTAGACTCTGCCAATCACTTTTCGCGGCGGAGTTCCCCCCATGAACTACCTCATTTCTCTAGCCATCGGCCTGGGCGTCGGCCTGCTCTACGGCGCGCTCGATTTCCGTTCTCCCGCACCACCGGCCATCGCGCTGGTCGGTCTGCTCGGCATGTTGGCCGGTGAGCAGTTGTGGCCGCTGGGCCGGCAACTGGTCGCTGGCTGGGTGTCCTGAATTTCCTTTTTCTTTTCGGTGGATGTGCCCATGAAAGCGTTGCAATTCGATCAGACCGGCGACCTGTCTTCCCTGCGTTTCGTCGACGTTCCGACCCCGGTGCCCGGCGCCGATGAAGTGCTGGTGCAGATCAAGGCTGCCGGCCTCAACCCCAGCGATGTGAAAAACGTCCTTGGGCGTTTTCCTTACACCACACTGCCACGGGTTCCGGGGCGGGATTTTGCCGGGGTGGTGGTCGAGGGGCCGCAAGCGTTGATCGGTCAGGAAGTCTGGGGTACCGGGCGCGAGCTGGGCTTCTTCGCCGACGGCGCACATGCGCAATTCGTCAAATTGCCGGCCCGTGGCGTGTCGCACAAACCGGCGCATTTGAGTTTCGCTCAGGCGGCCAGCCTTGGCGTGCCGTACACCACGGCGTGGGATGCGCTGGAACGCAGCCTGGTCAGCGCCGACACGCGCTTGCTGGTGATCGGCGGCGGGGCAGTGGCAACTGCGGCTTTGGCCCTGGCAAAAGTGCGCGGCGCGCAATTGCTGGCGGCGGCGCGCCGGCCCGAGCAGGTAGCCGATCTGCAGCAGCAGGGCTATCAGACGATTCAACTGAATAAGCCAGAAGACCTCGGTGCCCAGGTCAACGCGGTGTATCGCGGTGGCGCCGATGTGATCTTCGACACCACCGGTTTCTGGCTGCCCGCCTCGGTGGCGGCACTGGCGACCTTCGGCCGCATCGCCATCATCGCCGCGCCGGTCGACGGCCACGTGCAATTGCCGGCGCTGGCGCTGTATCGCAAGGGCGGCTCGGTGGTCGGGATCAACTCGTTGTTGTACGGCGTTGAGGCGTGCGCGGCGATGCTCGAGCAGTTCGGGCGGTTCTTCGATGAGGATCGCTTGCCGCTGCCGCAGGGCTTGGTGGAGGTGCCGCTGGCTGAAGGGCTGGCGCGCTATGACGAGGTCAATCAGGGCGGCGGCGACAAGATCATTTTGCTGCCCTGACAGGGGAAAGACATAGGATCCGGGATCATTTCCGTAGGATCCTGGCCGTTTCTCTGTGGGCCACGTCCTTTTCGCTCGCAGACCGGCAAAACAGGGAAAGGTCTGACTTCACCCATTGCAGTGCACCGTTGCACAGTCCCGTCTTTCACTCAGACACAGGGACAGGTGGATGCGCATCGCTGGCAGGCCCGTTGTTTTCACTCTCGAGATAGAAGGCGTTTCCCACGATCTTCAAGTGTTCGGTTTTCGCACCCGGGAAGTGCTCAACCAGACCTACGAACTGGATCTCGAGCTGGTCAGCGAGCGCCCCGATGTGGATCTGGAAGGCTTGCTGCATCGGCCGGCCTTTCTCTGTTTCGGTGCCGACGGTAGCGGCATGCACGGGCTGGTCTATCGGGTCGGCCAGGGTGATTGCGGTGTTCGGCTGAGCCGTTACCAGATCACCCTTGCGCCGCATCTTGCTTACCTCGCGCATCGGCGCAATCAGCGGATTTTCCAGAACCTGAGCGTGCCGCAGATCATCGCCAATGTCTTGGGCGATCACGGCATGCAGGCCGATGCCTGGCATTTTCAGCTCAGCGCCGAGTGCCCGGCGCGGGTGTATTGCGTGCAATACCAGGAAACCGATCTGCACTTCATCCAGCGGCTGTGCGAAGAGGAGGGCCTGCACTTTCACTTCCGCCACCGCCGTGAGGCGCACCTGTTGGTGTTCGGCGACGATCAAACGGCGTTCCTCAAACACGACGTGACGACGCGCTATGTGCAGGGCAACGGCCTGGTTGCCGATGCGCCGGTTATCGACCAGTTCACTGTGCGCCTGGAGCCACGCTCCAACCGCGTCGAGCGCCGCGACTATCACTTCGAAAAGCCTGCGGTGCAGTTGGACGCCAAGGCCAGTGCAGCGCGGGTTCCGCTGCTGGAAGATTACGAGTTTCCCGGGCAGTTCACCCATCGCGAGCGCGGCAAGCACCTTAGCCAGCGTGCGCTGGAGCGCCATGGTGCCGACTATCGTCTGGCTAACGGGCGCAGCAATCAGGCGCTGATGCGCGGCGGCAGTTTCATGACCATGGCGGATTACTCGCGCGCCGATTGCAACGATTTATGGTTGCTGACCGAGGTCGAGCACATCGGCAAGCAGCCGCAAGTGCTCGAAGAAGCGTTCACCGAGCAGGCTGACGCAGATGGTTTCAGTCAGGGCTATCGCAACCATTTCGTCGCAACTCCGTGGGACGTGTTGTTTCGCCCGCAGCTCAAGCATCTCAAACCGCGCGTCAGCGGCAGTCAGTTGGCGGTGGTGACCGGCCCGCCCGGCGAAGAAATCTACAGCGATGCCTACGGCCGCGTGAAAGTGCAAATGCTCTGGGATCGCGACGGCCAGCGCGATGAACAGTCAAGTTGCTGGCTGCGCGTGGCCACTGCCTGGGCACATGACCGCTACGGCAGCGTGCAGATTCCTCGCGTCGGTATGGAAGTGCTGGTGGGGTTCACCGATGGCGATCCGGACAAACCGTATGTGCAGGCCTGCCTGCCCAACGCCGAAACCCCGGTGCCACTGGACCTGCCGGCGCAACAGACGCGCAGTATCTGGCGCAGCCAGAGCAGCCCCGGCGGCGGTGGTTACAACGAACTGCGCATCGAGGACCGACAAGGCGCGGAAGAAATCTCCATCAGGGCGCAGCGCGACTTGGTGCAGCACGTGCTCAACGACTTGCGTGTGCAGATCGACAACCTGCATAGCCAAGTGATTGGCGGCGTCTCCAGCCTTGAGTTGCGCGACGAAGAACATCACCTGACCCACGGCAATCGCCTGACTGAACTCAAGCAGGACGATCATCTGTGGGTGCAGGGCGAGCAGCATGTGCGGGTCGCCAGCCAGCGCGTCAGTGCGGCGCAGCAGCTGCATTTCGGCGCGGGCGAGCAGGTGGTTTTCAACAGCGGCCTGCAGATCACTCTGGCTGCTGGTGGGCATTGGCTGACGGTCGGCGCGGCCGGCATTTTCAGCAGTGTGCCGGTGGTGCAGGGCGGGGCGCCAACGGTGTGTCTGCCAGCGGAACCCTTGCTGCCGGGCGCCGCGCCGTTGCTCAAGGCGACGTTCGATGCCGTGCAGCAACGGCATGCGCTGCTGACCACGCGGACCTCGCGTTGCCTGATCTGCGAGGCGGCCCAGGCATGAGCCTTTTGACGGATTGGCCTGAAGGTTTGCCGTGGGCTGAGCAGCAGGCGTTTGTGCTGCTCGACGGTGCGACGATCGCCGATTTACCGGCGCAACTGCGACGTCTCGACGCCGCCGCCAACGCTTTTGCGCTGTACGACCAGCCACCGTTTTCGGCCCTGCGTGACATCTCGCCGCTGCTGGTGGCGCTCGCTGACGCCGACGATCCGGTGGCGCGGTTTTATCGCCAGCATGCCCAACAGGAATGGGGCGTGCTGTTGTTCAGCGCCGCGCCGGCGCATGAAATCGTCGCGCACTTGCGCCAGTTGCTGATCGTCGAGTTGCCGGTCGGCTCGCCGGTGTTGTTGCGGCTGGCGGATGCCGCCGTGGCGCAGGCGCTGTTTGCCAGTGGCGATGCGAGTCTGTTCGGGCCTCTGGGGTGCGTGGTCACGGCGGATGGCGCGCGGGGAGTCTGGCACTGTCAGCGACCTCGGCAAGGGCAGGGTGGGGCGCTGGTGGCGCCGTATCGGTTGAGTGCCGAGCAGGATGCCGCGCTGGATCGGGTGGATCGGCGGCGGGTGTTGCTCGACATCGATACCCACCTGCTCAAGCACTTTCCTGACTTTCATGTCGGGGACACGGCAGTTGAACGTTGGCAATTGCTGGAACGCATCCACGCCCATGCCAGCGAGCTTGCCTTGAGCAGCCCGTCCGAGATTCTGCTGTACGCCAACGTGGTGGCATGGCTGGACGATGCAGCGTGCAGTCGGCATCCGCAGATCCATCAGCTGATGCACACACCTTCGCTGCAATCCCCCGGCGAGCGCGTTGCGATTGCCGCTGCAATAGCCTTTCGATGGGCCTCTGAGAGACATCAATCATGAACCACCCCGCCAACCTCGATGCGTTAGCCGCCTCGAAAGCGCCCATTGGTGCGCCAGCCGCCTGCCCCTTGCGCAACACCCACGTGCAACTATTGCCCCTCGCGTACGGCCTTGTCGAAAAACCCTTCGACCCCAGCACCGAAATCACGCTGCCGTACACCCCGACCACGCGCCCCATGGGCATCCGCCGCCTGCGCGACGGTTGGCTGTACATCGTCGACAGTCTCAACGGTGAGCTGTACGAATATCGCGTGCTCGACGGCGTCATCAGCGCATTGCTGCATCGCGGCAAAAGCGTCAGCGAGGAGCAGCGCAGCGCCATCGAAGAACGTCCGGCTTTGATCTTCTCGCGTAAAAGCACCCTCTACGTGACCTTCGCCGACGTGCAGTTGAGCGCGGCGAAGTGCCGACAGGTGCTGGACAGCGCGGAGGAGCGCGAGCACTTCATGCAGGCGGTCGATCTCGGCCCGGTGCATTGTCTGATCGGCGGCGAGCATCTGCTCACCGTGGCCCAGGCCAAACAGTGGCTGGCGGAAGTGGCCTGCACAGCGAAACCGCTGGCCGAGGCGGACGCCACGCGGATGCCGGCGGTGCAGGTCAGCGACGCGCCGGAGCACGAGCGTGAGCCCTATCTGTGGGAAAACCCGCGACGTTTTCGCGAGGCGCATATCGGCGAATTTCTCGGGCGGGTGCGCGGACCATATCAGGACGACACGCTGTTTCTGCTGGTCAACGACGACCTCGGGGTGATGCGCGATCTGGCTGATTATCAGGACCTGGTGGTCGGCTGGATCGAGCAGTGGAGCAACACCGACAACAACGAGCGCGACTATCTGCTGGCCAGTTACATCGAGTCGCTGAGCCAGCTCGGATCTCAGGACTTCGACACTTCGGCCAAGGCCAGCGACGATCCGCGCGCCCAGGCATTGTTTGCTGAACTGGAGCAATTGCCCGAACCGGATCGGGAAAATACCCGGCAGGCGCTGCTCGACTATTTGAACAAGGGTGGTGAGGTTGTCCCGACCGATACTCAGGCTCGACCTGAACTGCAACAACAGCGCGAAAAGGCTTTGGACGAGTCACTGGCGCTGAATCGCTTCGACGGCGTTGCCCCGGATTTCACCGCGCACGCTCGCGTCACCGCCGAGGCGGATCGACGCTTTTACACCCGTGAATATTTTCTCGAAGTCGCCCCCGCCGACTTCGTCGAGCGTCACCTGAGCACACTGGTCGACCTCGGCAAGGATCAGAGCCGGCGCATGAAAGACGTGCTCGACGGCCCGCTGCTCAGCGGCAAACGCGGCATCAACGACCTGATCGACCGCCCGGCCATGGACGAGGTGCTGAACAGTCATCGCGACAATCTCGGACGCTGGAATCGCCTGCTCGAACGCATCACCGCCGATCGCGCGCAACTACTGTGCGCCGGGCGTTTCCATCGCTCGGCGTGGTATTTCGACGGGCAAGTGCAGATCGATCAGGCGCTCGCCAGCGAATACGCCTGTCTCAAGGACATCGGCCGCAGCGACGCGGCCAATGAGCAAATGCTCGGTTACCTCGAGCAACACCCGCAACTGACCCGCCCGCTGTTCTACACCTTGCCGCTGCGCTTGCAGACCGAACAGGCCGGGCAATATTCAACGCTGTTCAACGCCGGCATGGCGATGTTCAACAACCTGCCGGACTGGCTGGCCAAATTGCAGAGCATCGAGCAGCCGCAGCTGCCAGCACTGGACGACCTGCCCGCACACAGTCGCGTCTTGGCGGACGCGGTGCAAGACACCTACAGCCCGGCGCTGAACCTCGGCCTGAGCCGGGCGCTGGAAGGCTTTGATCTTGCCGGCGAGAAAATCCCCGACCTCGACGAACTGTTCCAGCGCCTGCCCAAAGCCCTGCGCCTGCGCGTCTTCGACGCCGCGCGAACCAGCGGCGTGACCTTCACTGTGTCCACTCCGGCGGAACAAGCGGCGCTGCAAGCCACGATCAAGGAAGTGCTGCGCGAACGCGACTACCTGAAAACCCTCAACCGCGAACGCAACCAGCTCACCCACAATAAAAACCGCCAAGGCCACAAAACCGCCCGGGCGATGGAATTGCAGGAAGAAATCGTCCGCGTGCGCACGCAACTGGCCTTGTTCGAAGGCCGCCTTGCGGCAGCGCTAAGCCCGATTGACGAACTGCCGGATCGCTCGGCACGGCTGTATGGCGCCACCCCGGCGAAAGCGGGCGTGACGGTGGTGTTTCCGCCGGCGCAGCACGGGGAATTGCGAGGGTTGCTGGAGAATATTCGCGCGGGGGTGGCGGGGGTTTCGAAGGCGAGTCTGGTGCGGACGGAGGGGATGGGGTTGTTGGTGGTGATGGTGCAGGTGGTGAATTTGGTGGGGGCTTATCGAGAGGTGATGAAGCAGACGAGGGACAGGAAGAAGCGGGCGGAGTTTTCCGCGGCCCTTGCCGCGACAGGCGCGGCGGGTTTTACCGCTGCGCAGGGGCTTGCTGATACAGCTTTGAAGGCTCGCAGCACGAGTCTAGTTGGGAGTTTGCAGCTTGAAGCGTTGCAACAGGTTCGTGTGCAAATGGGTAAGTTGCATGTTGGTTTGGGCTTTTTTACTTATTTTTTTGGTTTAAGAACTTCTATTACCAGCCTCGGAAACCAGGATCGAAAATGGCAAGACGCGATCCGCAGTGGCACTCCATCTGAGCAAAGGGCGGCTGCGCTGGCAACGTTGGGCGCTGCAGGTATGGTTGCAGCTAACGGATATGGAGCGAGTAACACTGTCTACGCTTCTTTCAAAGTGTTCACTGCACCTAATAGCTCGGCACGCACGGCCGCTTGGGCTGCAGCTGGTACACGTCTTTCTTTAGTGTTCTTTCGCTTCAATTTGGCCGGTGCGTTGTTCACCGTGCTGGAGTTCGTCGGTACTTGGCTGTTCAATCGTTACAACCTTTCTGCCCATGAGAAGTGGCTGAAAATTACGCCTTGGAGCCGTGATGATGAGATGCGCGGAGACCACTCTCTGGATGACTATCAAAATTATCTGGCGTTTTTGATACACGCTCCTTACGCCCAATCAGGACCTGATCCCAGTGACTCCTGGCTGAAGACTTTATTATTTGGCGCCAAACCCAGTGATATCCATTTGGTTCTGCCGAGGCTGGCACTAAATGATCTTCTGCCACCGTTAAACGGTAAACCGAGTCAACGCTTGGGAATCGGTGGCCATAGACTTGTTGCACCGCTGCATGGTCGCGGTGTGCCGCAAGTACGCAAGGAAGTCATTAGTGAGGAGATATTGAGCAGTCTGCGAATCGTGAAGTCATCGACAGATGGTTTGGTGCTTTGTCTTCAGTACCCCATCCGTCACGATTCTGACTATACGCCTGCAAAGGAAACGCTCGAACTTGCCATATGTATCCAGACCGTCAATGGCAAAGGTGGGGCGGAGTCAAGAACGCGCGTGATTCATATTGACCCTCTGGATAGCGGTCATTTTGCTGTAGTAACTCCTGGCTCGGTTAAAGACAATCCTCCGGTTTTGCTGGTAGAAACTCAATACCTCGAATGGGCTGACCATGCTGAATAATCGCAGTAATCCTCTTTCCAGTTCGGAATATGAGGGGGTTAAAAAAGCGGGCGATATTGAGCCGTTTCCTAGCGGGAAGATTACCTATCTCGCACCGTTGCCATTACCTACATCAATGCCGCCTTACGGACCTCATATCGGAGCGTTCAATGACGGATACATGGATTTTGGTCTCGGCTCACTGGAGGTATTCCCATGGCAGCTAATTTTCGGCGGAACGACCGCAGGCACTTTTATGGTGCTCGTTTTATTTCCTTTGTTCACGGGCTTGCTAGGAATTCTTTTTGGCTATGGGAACGAGGCAATTTGGGAATCAATGGTAGGTGTATTCGAAGTGGCATTGGAAAATGAGTTAATTTGCGGCCCCTTGACCCTGTTCATCGGCCTCGGCGTCTGGCACCACGTCCACAAAAAGCGCCTCTCCCTCATCCCAACCCGCTTCAACCGCCAACGCCGCGAAGTCTGCTTCATGCCCGAAGGCGCCATCGAGCCAGTCTTCGTCCCATGGGAATCGCTGTCCGCCTGGATCATCGAAGCCAAGGGCGCCACCCAGTTCGGGATCCATCGCCAATACGGCATGGGCATCGGTTTCTACCAAGGTGAAACCCTCATAAGCCAGGAATTCCAATGCGCCGGCCTGGAGCTCGCGATCAGCCATTGGGAGGCGATTCGCGGTTACATGGAGTACGAAGTCAACGACCTCAAATCAATTCAGGATTTGCAGGATCTGCAAGGCCCGGACGACCCGCCCTACGAAGGCCTGCACACTTTCCGTAACGCCCGCGCGCGGATGCACCAGCAGATTCGTGAAGGCCGCCGCTCGCGGCTGTCGGGGTTCTTTTGGTACCTGTATCACGTCATGACTTTATGGACGATTCCAAACCGTTTGGTCGAATGGGAAGTGCGCCGACTCGAAAGAATCGGCAAGCAGGCGCTGCCGGAAGTCATGCGCGCCTGGTCCGAGCCGCTGCCGAAAGAGCAATGGGCCAAGCCCAGTGAAGAGTTGTTGCGACTGGGTGAACAAGTGCGGCGGATGCACAAGCGCCAGCCGCATCGGCCGATTACACAGATTTTTGCTGAGGTTTGCAGGCGGGCTGAGTGCTGATGTTGAGCAGTTTTGTGACCAGAGGGAGGGAGGTTTTTTGCCTGTTTGAGCGCCTTCGCGAGCAGGCTCGCTCCCACAGGGGACCGCGCTGGATGCGGATGTTTCGGTTGATCTTGGCCGAGGTGGGAGACCCTCGGGGTGGCGGCCATTTCTCAGTTGTTGCTACCGGGTCGGTCAAGCAAAACCCGATGGTTCTGCTGGTTGAAACTCAATACCTCGGAAGGGCTGACCATGCTGAATAATCACAATGAGCCTCTTGTTGATGCGCAATGTGAGGTGATCAGAAAAGCGGGCGATGTAGAGCCGTTTCCAAGCGGAAAGATCACCTATCTCGCACCGTTGCCACTGCCCACACCGATGCCCCCTTATGGTCCACATATCGGTGAGCTCAATGATGTTTACATGGACTTCGGATTAGGCCAGCCGCAAGTTTTTATGTGGCAAATGACGTTGGGGGGGCCGGTCAGTTTAGCGGTTATGGTCATTTTCATATTCCCCTTGATTACGGGAATGCTGGGTGTCGTATTCGGCTATGGTCCAACACTCATTTGGGAATCAATAGTGGGTATATTCCAAGCAGGATATGAAAGCGCTTTACTGACCGAGCCTTTGATTCTACTGATCGGCCTGGGCGTCTGGCATCACTTCCACAAAAAACGCCTCTCCCTCATTCCAACCCGCTTTAACCGCCAACGCCGCGAAGTGTGCTTCATGCCCGAAGGCGCCATCGAGCCGGTCTTTGTCCCGTGGGAATCGCTGTCCGCGTGGATCATCGAAGCCAAAGGCACCACCCAATTCGGCATCCATCGTCAATATGGCATGGGCATCGGTTTTCATCACGGCGATACCCTCACCAGCCTTGAATTCCAATGCGCCGGCCTGGAGCTCGCGATCAGCCATTGGGAGGCGATTCGCGGTTACATGGAGTACGAAGTCAACGACCTCAAATCGATTCAGGACCTGCAAGACCTGCAAGGCCCGGACGACCCGCCCCACGAAGGCCTGCACACTTTCCGCAATGCCCGCGCGCGGATGCATCAGCAGATCCGTGAAGGCCACCGCTCGCGGCTGTCGGGGTTCTTTTGGTACCTGTATCACGTCATGACTTTATGGACGATTCCCAACCGTTTGGTCGAATGGGAAGTGCGCCGTCTGGAAAGAATCGGCAAGCAGGCGCTGCCGGAAGTCATGCGTGCCTGGTCCGAGCCGCTGCCGAAAGAGCAATGGGCCAAGCCCAGTGAAGAGTTGTTGCGACTGAGTGAACAAGTGCGGCGGATGCACAAGCGCCAGCCGCATCGGCCGATTACGCAGATTTTCGCTGAGGTTTGCAGGCGAGCTGAGTGCTGATGTTGAGCAGTTTTGTGGCCAGAGGGTGGGAGGTTTTTTGCCTGTTTGAGCGCCTTCGCGAGCAGGCTCGCTCCCACAGAGGACCGCGTTGGATGCGGATGTTTCGGTTGATGTTGGCCAAAGTGGGAGACCCTCGGGGTGGTGGCCATTTTTCAGTTGTTGCTGCCGGGTCGGTCAAGGAAAACCCTCCGGTACTGCTGGTAGAAACTCAATACCTCGAATGGGCTGACCATGCTGAATAATCACAATGAGCCTCTTGTTGATGCGCAATTTGAGGTGATTAGAAGAGCGGGTGATGTAGAGCCGTTCCCAAGCGGAAAAACTACCTATCTCGCACCGTTGCCACTGCCCACACCGATGCCCCCTTATGGCCCACATATCGGTGAGCTCAATGATGTTTACATGGACTTCGGATTAGGCCAGCCGCAAGTTTTCATGTGGCAAATGACGTTGGGAGGACCATTTGCTACGTCGTTCTCGGTGCTTTTTTTATTCCCAGTTATTACTGGGTTTTTGGGGATTATTTTCGGCTTTGGTCAAGAAGCCATTTGGGCGTCAATGCTTGCCATCTTCGAAGAGGCTTGCGAGAACACTGTATTTACCGGGCCTTTTACGCTGTTCATCGGCCTAGGCGTCTGGCACCACGTCCACAAAAAACGCCTCTCCCTCATCCCAACCCGCTTCAACCGCCAACGCCGCGAAGTCTGCTTCATGCCCCGGGGCGCGACCGAATCGGTATTTGTCCCGTGGGAGTCGCTCAGCGCCTGGATCATCGAAGCCCAAGGCGCCACCCAGTTTGGCATCCACCGCCAATACGGCATGGGCATCGGTTTTCACCACGGCGAAACCCTCACCAGCCTCGAATTCCAATGCGCCGGCCTGGAGCTCGCGATCAGTCATTGGGAAGCGATTCGCGGTTACATGGAGTACGAAGTCAACGACCTCAAATCGATTCAGGATTTGCAAGACCTTCAAGGCCCAGACGACCCACCCCACGAAGGCCTGCACACTTTTCGTAACGCCCGCGCGCGGATGCATCAGCAGATCCGTGACGGCCGCCGCTCGCGGTTGTCGGGATTTTTTTGGTACCTGTATCACGTCATGACTTTATGGACGATTCCCAATCGTCTGGTCGAATGGGAAGTGCGCCGTCTGGAAAGAATCGGCAAGCAGGCGCTGCCGGAAGTCATGCGTGCCTGGTCCGAGCCGCTGCCGAAAGAGCAATGGGCCAAGCCCAGTGAAGAGTTGTTGCGACTGAGTGAACAAGTGCGGCGGATGCACAAGCGCCAGCCGCATCGGCCGATTACGCAGATTTTCGCTGAGGTTTGCAGGCGGGGCTGACTGGGCGGTGCAGGCAGGTTCGATAGCTTTCGCGAGCGGGCTAGCTCCCACAGGAGACCACCGTACAAATGTGGGAGCGAGCCTGCTCGCGAAGGGGCCGCTCGGTCAGCACAAAAATCTGCGCTCTCGCGCTCTGCTAGAATCCGCCCCATTCATTGCCAGAGACTCTCCCATGAGCGAGCCGATTCGTCTGACCCAATACAGCCATGGCGCCGGTTGTGGCTGCAAGATTTCCCCACAGGTGCTGGAAGTGATCCTCGCCGGCAGCGGCGCACAGAACCTTGATCCAAAACTCTGGGTCGGCAACGCATCGCGCGATGACGCGGCGGTGTATGCGATCGATGCCGAGCGCGGTGTGGTGTCGACCACCGATTTCTTCATGCCGATTGTCGATGACCCGTTCGATTTCGGCCGCATCGCCGCAACCAACGCGATCAGCGACATCTACGCGATGGGTGGCGATCCGTTGATGGCGATCGCGATTCTCGGTTGGCCGGTGAATGTGCTGGCGCCGGAAGTGGCGCGGGAAGTGATTCGTGGCGGTCGCTCGGTGTGCGACGCGGCGGGCATTCCGCTGGCGGGCGGGCATTCGATCGATGCGCCGGAGCCGATCTTCGGCCTCGCCGTCACCGGGCTTGTGGAAAAGCGCCACATGAAGCGCAACGACACCGCTACCGCCGGTTGCCTGTTGTACCTGACCAAACCGTTGGGCATCGGCATCCTCACCACCGCCGAAAAGAAGGGCAAGTTGCGCGCCGCCGACGTCGGTGTCGCCCGCGACTGGATGTGCACCCTGAACAAGCCTGGCAGCCGCTTCGGCAAACTCGCCGGCGTTACGGCGATGACCGACGTCACCGGTTTCGGCCTGCTCGGGCACTTGGTGGAAATGGCCGACGGCAGCCAGTTGACCGCGCGCATCGCCTATGACCGCGTGCCGCGTCTGGACAGCGTCGAGTACTACCTCGATCAGGGCTGCGTGCCGGGCGGTACGCTGCGCAACTTCGACAGCTATTCGAGCAAGGTTGGCCGCGTGCAGGAGTTGCACAAACGCGTGCTGTGCGATCCGCAGACCAGCGGCGGTCTGCTGATTGCGGTCACGCCTGAAGGTAATGCCGAGTTCCTCGGCGTCGCCGCCGAACTGGGCCTGAGCCTTGCGCCGATCGGCGAACTGGTTGAGCGACAGACGAACGCGGTCGAGGTGATTTGATGCTCCGCGACTGCACCGACTACCGCGACATTTTCCTCAACGACCGGCCAATGATGGATGTCCGCGCGCCGGTCGAGTTTCACAAAGGCGCGTTCCCCGGCGTGGTCAATCTGCCGCTGATGAATGATCTGGAGCGGCAGAAGATCGGCACCTGCTACAAGCAGCATGGCCAGCAGGCGGCAATCGAGCTGGGCCATCAAATAGTGTCCGGCGCAGTCAAAGCCGAGCGCATCCAGGCCTGGGCCGACTTCGCCCGGGCTCATCCCGATGGTTATCTGTACTGTTTTCGCGGTGGTTTGCGCTCGCAGATCACCCAGCAGTGGCTGCGCGACGAGGCGGGCATCGACTATCCGCGCGTCGGCGGCGGCTACAAGGCAATGCGCAGTTTTTTGATCGACACCCTTGAGCAAGCCATCGCGCAGTGTGATTTTGTTTTGCTCGGCGGCATGACCGGCACCGGCAAGACCGAAGTGCTGGTGCAGTTGCGCAACGGTGTGGATCTGGAAGGCCACGCCAACCATCGCGGCTCCAGTTTCGGCAAACGTGCCACCGGGCAGCCGTCGAATATCGATTTCGAGAATCGCCTGGCCATCGACTTCATGAAGAAGCGCGATGCCGGGATCGAGCAGTTTGTGCTCGAAGACGAGAGCCGTGTGGTCGGCAGTTGCGCCTTGCCGTTGCCGCTGTATCAGGGCATGCAGCAGTACCCGATGGTATGGCTGGAAGATCGTTTCGAGCACCGTGTCGAGCGGATCCTGCGTGATTACGTCATTGATCTGTCGGCGGAGTTTGCCTCCCTCCACGGCGACACCGGGTTTGCGCTGTTTTCCGAACGTCTGCTGGAGAGTCTCAACAACGTACAGAAACGCCTCGGCGGTGAGCGCCATTCGCGGATGCTGGCATTGATGGAACAGGCGCTGGCCGAGCAGGGCCGCAGCGGTGCTGTGGACCTGCATCGCGGCTGGATCGAGGGTTTGCTGCGTGAGTATTACGACCCGATGTATGTCTTCCAGCGCGAGAAGAAGGGCGGGCGGATCGAGTTTGCCGGAGAGCGGGGGGCGGTGATCGAGTATGTGCGTGCGAGGGTGAATCAGAAGGCTTGAGGCGCAAGCCACTGGCCTCTTCGCGAGCAGGCTCGCTCCCACAGTTGAAATGCGGTTCCCTGTGGGAGCGAGCCTGCTCGCGAAGACGTAAGGTCAGGCGCTGCAAAACTCAGGTCGGGCAAGTGTCCTTGCCGTTATCCAGCCCCTGCTTGTAGATATGGCTCTGCAAACTGGCCTTGCCGTTGTGCCACTTCAGGGTCAGTACATACAGCGAGTCGAAGTCATCGCCGGCCCAGTCATCGGTGATCTTCTGCCGCTCGCCTACAGCGTTGCCAGCGACCTTGTTGATCAGATCCGGCAGATAACCGTGGGACCAGGCGGTGTAGATCGTCGAGTTGTGGTACTTCTCGTCCAGCAGCTCGCGGGCCAGATCGCTGGTGTCGTTGGCGGAGAACTCGATGTTCACCGGCAGGCCGAGCTTGATCGCGGCCGGGCTGATGGTCATCAGCGGACGAATGTAGCTGTAGGAATTGTCCAGTTCGCCTTCCTCGACGTTGCGCGTCGGGTTGGCGGCGAACACGTAGTCGGCCTTGCCGAATTTTTCCGGCAGCAGCGTCGACAGGTCGATGGCGCGGTTCAGGCCCTGGCAGTTGAGCTGGCCGAGGCCGCCTTCGGGCTTTTCCGCGTGGCGCAGGAACACCAGCGTCTGCGTGCCGTCCGCCGGTTGTGCGCGGCTTTCGCTGGATTCGAGGGACAGAAACAGCGCGCTGACTGCCAGCAGGGAGGGCAGGGCCACGTACGCGCGATGTTTGAAACGTTTGGCGAAACTCATCAGATTCGTCATCAATTTGAAGGTTCTTCAGCAAATCGGTTAAGGCTGACAAACCTTGGCACCGCGGGCTCCCAGCACCGGGTGTTTCCCTGTCATGAACAGCTTCCTCTGCGAGAAAGGCATAACTCAGAGTCCTGTAACGCCGTTTGGTTCGTTCCAGGCCAGTGCGCAGCACTCTAGCGGCAACCTTTGCGGGCATGCAGGCAGGTTAGCGACAGGATGTTACGGTTCGTGTAGGCGCAGCGGCAGGCCTACTTTATGATCGGTTTTCAATTTGTGACTGGATGCTTCCAATGACCGATCTGTCTGCATTCCCGATTACTCAGAAATGGCCGGCGCAGTACCCGGACTGGATTCAGCTCTACTCCCTGCCGACCCCCAACGGCGTCAAAGTGTCGATCATGCTCGAAGAGATCGGCCTGCCCTATGAGCCGCACCGCGTCGGTTTCGACACCAACGACCAGACCTCGGCGGAATTTCTCTCGCTGAACCCGAACAACAAGATCCCGGCGATCCTCGACCCGCATGGCCCGGAAGATAAACCGCTGCCGCTGTTCGAATCCGGCGCGATCCTGATTTATCTGGCCGACAAGAGCGGCCAGTTGCTCGCTCAGGAAGGCGCGCTGCGCTACGAGACCATCCAATGGCTGATGTGGCAGATGGGCGGCATCGGCCCGATGTTCGGCCAGCTCGGTTTCTTCAACAAATTTGCCGGCAAGGATTACGAGGACAAGCGCCCGCGTGATCGTTATGTCGAAGAGAGCAAACGCCTGCTGAACGTGCTCAACACCCGCCTCGAGGGTCGCGACTGGATCATGGGCGAGCGTTACACCATCGCCGATATCGCCACGTTCCCGTGGGTGCGCAATCTGCTTGGCTTCTATGAGGCCGGGGATCTGGTCGGGATTCAAAGTTTCCCCAATGTCACACGGGTGCTGGAGCGGTTTCTGGCTCGCCCGGCGGTTATTCGTGGCCTGACCATCCCGTCCTGACTTTCAGTTGTACACATGCCCCCTGTGGGAGCTGGCTTGCCAGCGATGAAGCCAGCACAGTCAACATCATTGGTGACTGACCTGCCGCCATCGCTGGCAAGCCAGCTCCCACAGGAATTTGAAATGTACATGCAAGATTATTACAAGCCCGGTAACGCTCTCTTGATTGATCCAGGTTTGTCCCGCACCCGCCGCAAGGCATAAGCTTCGCCCCCTACGACTTTCGTCTCATCCGCTGTTTTCAGGAAAGGCCCCATGTCCAGTCAGTTCCCCGAAGCACGTCCCCGCCGTCTGCGCCGCAATGCGAGCCTGCGCAGTCTGTTCCAGGAAACCGAGTTCAGCCTGAACGATCTGGTCCTGCCGATCTTCGTCGAGGAAGACATCGACGACTTCGTGCCGATCACCAGCATGCCCGGCGTGCAGCGCATTCCCGAGCGCAAACTGGCCAGCGAAATCGAGCGCTATGCCCGTGCCGGCATCAAGTCGGTGATGACTTTTGGCGTGTCCCATCATCTCGATGCCAACGGCAGCGACACCTGGCGCGAAGACGGTCTGGTGTCGCGCATGTCGCGCATTGCCAAGGACGCCGTGCCGGAAATGATCGTGATGTCCGACACCTGCTTCTGCGAATACACCGATCACGGCCATTGCGGCGTGATGCACAACCACGAAGTCGACAACGACCAGACTCTGATCAACCTTGGCAAACAAGCCGTAGCGGCCGCCCGCGCCGGGGCTGACGTGATCGCACCGTCGGCAGCAATGGACGGCCAGGTGCGCGCGATTCGCCAGGCGCTCGACGCTGCCGGCTTCACGCAGATTCCGATCATGGCCTACTCGACCAAATTCGCTTCGGCACTCTACGGCCCGTTCCGCGAGGCCGGCGGCAGCGCGCTCAAGGGCGATCGCAAAAGCTATCAGATGAACCCGATGAACCGCCGCGAAGCCCTGCGCGAATCGCTGCTCGATGAGCAGGAAGGTGCCGATGCGCTGATGGTCAAACCGGCCGGCGCCTACCTCGACATCATCCGCGACATCCGCCAGGCCTCGAACCTGCCACTGGCGGCGTATCAGGTCAGCGGCGAATACGCGATGATCAAGTTCGGCGCCCAGGCCGGCGCGATCGATGAAGATCGCGTGGTCCGCGAAAGCCTTGGCGCAATCAAGCGTGCGGGGGCGGATCTGATCTTCACTTACTTTGCGATGGATCTGGCACTCGCCGGGATCTAAGCCGCACGTCGTACCCTGTGGGAGCGAGCCTGCTCGCGAAGAAGCCGGATCAAGCACCACAAAAACCAGAAAGGCCCCGCAACCGTGAAGCTGCGGGGCCTTTTTTACGACGCGATGACGCTTAGAAGTCGATCGTCCCCGACAACTTCGCCACTCGCGGTTCGCCCTGGGTCAGGTAGCCGCCCTGAGCCGATTCCCAGTACTTCTTGTTCGCCACGTTCTCGACGCCGAACCGCACGGTCACGTCCTTCTCCGACACCTTGAACGCATAACGCGCGCCGGCATCGAAGCGGTTCCACGTCGGCAGGCTGAGGTTGTTCGCTGCGTCGGCGTATTGCCCGCCGGTGCGCAGCATCCGCGCGTTCAGCGCAACGCCTTGCAGGCCTGGCACGTCCCAATCCACGCCAGCGTTGAACTGGAAGGTCGGTACGCCGATGGCGTGGTTACCGTCGTTGGCGCCGTTGAGGGTTTTTTTCAGTTCGGTATCCATCAGGGTCAGGCCGCTGATCAGACGCAGGCCGTCGATCGGCTCGCCGAACACGTTCATCTCCACGCCTTTGTTGATCTGCTCGCCTTCGCGCACGTAGGTGCAAGTGGTAGCGCTGTTGATTTCGCAGTAGCCGTCGCTCGGCTGTTCGATGCGATAAACGCCCAGGCTCGCGCCGTAGGTGCTGATGTCGACCTTAACGCCCAGCTCGGTCTGCTTGGAGCGCTTCGGTGCGTAAACCTCGTTGCCGTTGGTGACGCGGAAACCGCCGGAGCTGGTCGGCGAGGTCGGTCCCTGGGCCAGGCCTTCGATATGGTTGGCGTAGAACGACACATGCTCCCACGGCTTGAACACGATGCCGTACACCGGCGTGGTGATCGATTCGTCGTAGCTCGACGAGCGCGGGCCGCTGCCGTAGCTGGCGTAGCTGTAACCCTGCACCACCAGTTGCTGACGACGCAGACCGGCGGTGACCAGCAGGCGATCGTCGAAGAACCCGAGGGTGTCGGAAATCGCTACGCTGCGGTTGAAGGTCTTGCCGACGATGCCCGGATCGTTGAGATCGCCACCGGCGAAGTTGCCGACCGGCGCTGGGGTAGTGATCGGATGGTAGATGTTGTTCGAGTAGCGGGTCAGGTCGAAGTCATAAGCACTGCGCTGCTCGGCCCAGATCCCGGTCAGGCCGAAATTCAGCTTGTGGCTGACCGGGCCGGTGTTGAATTTGCCGTTGAGGCCGGCCATGACGCTGGTGTTGTCCTCATCGTGCGGGACGAACGAGCCGGTGGTGAACGAGGCGCCGCTGTTGCCGACCAGCGTGGTCGAGTTGTACCGGCCAACTTCACGGGTGTGCTTGGCGCCACCGGCGGCGTAAGCGGTCCAGTTGTCGTTGAGGTCGTACTCGGCGCGGAGCATGCCGAAGGTGTCTTCGATGTCGGTGTAACCCCACTTCGGCGCGTAGTTGGTGTCCGCCGATGGCGCGTCCGGGATGTGCGTGGTGGTGCCGAGGTTGACCGAGCTGCGGCCGCCGTTGACGCGTTCCTTCTGATAGGCAAAGTCGCCGGACACCCGCAGCGCATCGCCGCGATAATCCAGGCCGATGGCGAACAGTTTCGAGCGCTGGTTCTCGTGATCGATGCCGGTGTCGCCTTCGCGCTGCGACAGGTTGACCCGCGCGCCGAAGCGGTTGTCTTCACCGAAACGCTGGCCGATATCGAAGTGATGACCGATGCGGCCTTCGCTGTTGATGTCGGTGGTGTAACGACGCAGCGGCACGTCGCCGGCGCGCTTGGGTTGCAGGTTGACGCCGCCGCCGATGCCGGAACCGGTCGGGGTCACGCCGTTGATGAAAGCGTTGGGGCCTTTGAACACTTCCACGCGCTCCAGCGCATCGGTGGAAATGATCTGCCGGGGCAATACGCCGTACAGGCCGTTATAGGAAATATCATCGCCATTGAGCGGCAGGCCGCGAATCATGAAGACCTGCGCCTGGTTGGAGAAGCCCGAGGCCTGGCGCACCGAGGAATCGTTGAGCAGCACATCGGCGACGTTTTCCGCCTGCTGATCCTGGATCAGCTGCTCGGTGTAGGACGCCGCGCTGAACGGCACGTCCATCATGTCCTGATTGCCGAGCACGCCCAACTGGCCGCCGCGCGCAACCTGACCGCCAGCGTAGACCGGGGGCAGGGCGTTGGGCGCAGGCGCCTGGGCATTGACGTTGACGTCGTCGAGCATCAGCGCTTTGCTGTTTTGTTCAGCAGCGTGAGCGGTGACGGTCAGGGAGCACAGCAGGGCAAGCAAAGTCGGGCGAAATGGAGCGCCGAGTCGAGCTGAAGCGGGCATGTCGGATACCTGGAGGCGAACGGCCAATGAAAAAATAAGGGCGGCGCGGAACTCCTTGCGCTAATGCGACTCCAGGCGCGAATGATAGGGTTTCGCAGTAACGTTTTGCAATCAGTTTGTCATCAGCGTGTAGGAGCTGCCGAAGGCTGCGATCTTTTGATCTTGATCTTGATCTTGATCTTGATCTGATCTGCAAAAAGCAAGATCAAAAGATCGCAGCCTGCGGCAGCTCCTACGGGGGTTGTGTATGGTGTTGTGGCTAATTTGATTGGATGGAGCAACATGCGATTACTCATTACTCTCGGCGCCGTGCTGCTGCTCGCCGGTTGCGCCAGCCAGCGCAGCAACGAACCGGCGCCGCGTCCGCCGGCCGAAGTGAAGGCTGAAATTGTTCGGCTGTTGCCGGCGAAAACTGCCGACCGTCAGGGCTGGGCCACGGACATCTACGCCGCGTTCGCCGCACAGGGCATCAACACCACCACGCAGAATCTGTGTTCGGTACTGGCCGTGGCCGAGCAGGAATCGACGTTCCAGGCCGACCCGACAGTGCCCGGCCTGGGCAAGATCGCCCGCGACGAAATCGACCGCCGCGCCGCCAAGGTGCACATCCCCAGCCTGCTGGTCAGCGGCGCTCTGCAAGTGCGCTCGCCCAACGGCAAGAGCTACAGCGAACGTCTGAATGCGGCGCGCAGTGAGAAAGAGCTGAGCGCGATTTTCGATGACTTCATCGGCATGGTGCCGATGGGCCGCACGCTGTTCGGCGGCTTCAACCCGGTGCACACCGGCGGGCCGATGCAGGTCAGCATCGAATTCGCCGAGGAGCACGCCAAGGATTACCCGTACCCGGTGGACGGCACGATTCGTCGTGAAGTGTTCAGCCGGCGCGGCGGCATGTATTTCGGCATCGCCCATTTGCTCGGCTATCCGGTGAATTACCGCGAGCCGCTGTATCGCTTCGCCGATTTCAACGCCGGCTGGTACGCCAGTCGCAATGCCGCGTTTCAGAATGCGGTCAGCCGCGCGTCCGGCATCCCCCTGACCCTGGACGGCGACTTGATTCGCTACGACTCGATCATGCCCGGCAGTACCGAACTGGCGGTGCGCACCCTCGGCAAGTCGCTGGGCATGCGCAACCCGACGATTCGCGATCAACTGGAGAAAGGCAAAACCCTGGAATTCGAAGAGACCAAACTCTATCAGCGCGTGTTCGAACTGGCGGAGCGGGCCGAAGGCAAGGCGTTACCGCGCGCGGTATTGCCGGGGATTGTGCTGCAGAGTCCGAAGATCACCCGCAAACTCACCACAGCCTGGTTCGCCAAGCGCGTGGACGAGCGTTACAAGCGCTGCATGGCCAAGGCCGGATAAAACACGCAGACATAAAAAACCCGGCTGCGGGAGCCGGGTTTCTCTGCGGTGTTGCGCTTGCAGTCATGCATCAGGCAACACGGCGTTCGATCAGACGATCCGAACCACCTTCAGCAACACGGCGTTCGATCAGACGATCCGAACCACCTTCAGCAACACGGCGTTCGATCAGACGATCCGAGCCACCTTCAGCAACACGGCGTTCAATCAGACGATCCGAACCACCTTCGGCAACACGGCGTTCGAGCAGACGATCCGAGCCACCTTCAGCAACACGGCGTTCGATCAGACGATCCGAGCCACCTTCAGCAACACGGCGTTCGATCAGACGATCCGAACCACCTTCGGCAACGCGGCGTTCGATCAGACGATCGGAACCACCTTCGGCCAGACGGCTTTCGATCAGCTTGTCCGAACCGCCTTCGGCGATCATGGTGTGCGCCGGGGTGGCGGCGAAAGCGTTAACTGCGAAAACCGAGAAAGCGATGCTGAGAAGAGTCTGGCGTTTCATGATGGTGTGCTCCGGGGTGTTGTTGGTTGGTATGGAGCTGATGTTACGCCCGGAATTTTTTATGAGAACTTCATTGCCGTGATGGTGAACATCGACGTCGATGATGGTTGCGGACAACCGCGTAGCAGAGCCTCAGAGCACCTTCACCGCACGCCCGATCGCCTGAATCGGCCCGGTCGGTTTGCCGATCGGTGAGCCGTTGGCGCCTTCCAGCGTCAGCTCAAACAGCTGGTTCGGCTGCAACGGCGGCAGTTTGTCCAGCGGCACCGACAACGCCTGCCCCGGCTTGACCAAGCCCAATGACACCGGCCCCGACCAGCCGTCAGCCTTGGTCCAGAACTCCAGCGCCTTGTCCGCCGGCACCTCGACCACTCCTAACGGGATCAACTGGATCTCCCGCGCATTGCTCGCCTGAATCACCCAGCCCGGCGCTTTGTCCTGCGGCGCCACCAGTACCACCAGATAACTCGGTTTCGGCGCAGTCTGGGTCAGTAGCATCGCGCCCAGAATCAGCGTCGCAGCCAGGCCCGCCGCACTCAAACCGCGCCACAGCGGCAGCAGATTCCACCACGAGGTCAGCGGCTTCTTCACCGTAAGCCGTTCGAGACTGCGCTCGATGCGTGGCCACAGCTGCGCCGAGGGTTGCTGAGGTTCGGCCAGATCGGTCAGCTCCAGCAGACGTCGCTCCCATGCGTCGACTGCCGCCCGCAATTCGGGATCGTTCGGCAGGCGCCGTTGCACCTCGATGCGCTGCTCGAACGACAAGGTGCCGAGCACGTATTCGCCGGCCAGTTCATCCCGTTCCTGCGCTGATTCGCCGGTCATCCCATGCACTCCCGCAAAGCATTGAGGCTGCGCTTGATCCACGCTTTGACCGTGCCCAGCGGCGTGCCGAGGCGCGCGGAAATCTGCGCGTGGCTGTAACCGTCGACGTAGGCATGGAGGATGCAGCTGCGGCGCTGCGGTTCCAGTTGTTCGAGGCAGCGATGAATGCGCGCCGAGTGAACATCGACCGCCTCATCAGGCGCCGCTGCCTCATGTTCTTCGCTGAACGGCGTTTCCCGACTTTGCTTGCGCAGCTGATTCAAGGCCAGATGCCGGGTCACGCTGAACATCCAGCCCCGCGCCGAACCCCGCGCCGGATCGAACCCGGCGGCGCCGTTCCAGATCTTGATAAATGCCTCATGCACAATGTCCTCCGCCAGCGCCGTATCGCGCACCAGCCGCTTGGCCACGCCGAGCAGGCGCGGGCCTTCCTGCACATACAAATCGCGCAAAGCCGCGCGCTCGCCCCGGGCACAGGCGGCGAGGCGGGCTTCGTAATCGAAAACGGATTCGGCTAAAGGCATGGGGTGCAATCTAGCTCACATTTCCCAAACATCCAGAGGCATGGTTCCCTGTGGGAGCGAGCTTGCTCGCGAATGCGGTGGGTCAGAAAGTAATAAGGCGACTGACACTCCGTCTTCGCGAGCAGGCTCGCTCCCACAGGATTGTGCACTGCTTCCGAATATCAGTTCGCCGCCCAGAAAATATAATCCGCCTGGTACTTCACCACTTCCTGCTTGCCCTTGTTCGCCATGGTGCACTCACTGCCCGGCGCGACGCCGCCCTTGAGCGCGACACGCTGGATATAGCTGACCCCGCTCATCGCGCCTTTGCCCTCAGCCGGATTGGCCTTGACCAGTTGATAGGGCAGGTTGCCCGGGCTCGACGGTGCCACGGCCAGTTGTGTGCCGGTGACTTTCGAACCGTCCTTGGCTTGCCACGTCGCTGGCGGGCCGAAATAGGTGCCGACCTGTTTGCCGCTGCGATCATTGAGCACCGCTTTCGGGCCGACAAAGGTCCATTCGGTCTGCCCGGCCATATTGGGTTTGTCGCGGCATTCGTAGGTGATCTCGCCAACCCCGGTGGTCTCCAGGGCAATCTTGTGCCCGTCCGGCACCTTGATCGCGTCGGGATAACTGCTCTGGGCGAAGGTGGTCGCGGTGAAAGCGAGCAAACCGGTGAAGCCAATCAGCTGGGTGATGTTCATCCGATGATTCTCCGAAAAGGTAGTGCGCTGACAGCACCAGAGTGGGCTGTTACAGGGACTACCCGTGGCGGAGGCGATTGGATGCAGTGCCGGAAAAATAAATTTCAAACACCACCGATCAAACCTGTGGGAGCGAGCCTGCTCCGGGCGGCGTTCCGACGAAAGCGTCGGGTCAGTCAGCACTTATGTGACTGACGCACCGCATTCGCGAGCAGGCTCGCTCCCACAAGGCTCTCTGTAAGGCTTGAGGCCCGAGGCTTTCAGTAACTCTTGGGTGTACGGATGTTTCGGCGCAGCGAAGATCTCCCGCGACGAGCCTTGTTCAACCACCTTGCCGTCCTTGATCACCATCAAGTCATGCGCCAGCGCATGCACCACTGCCAGATCATGGCTGATGAACAGATAGGTCAGCCCATGCCTGATCTGCAACTGGCGCAACAATTCCACCACTTGCTTCTGCACCGTGCGATCCAGCGCCGACGTCGGTTCATCGAGCAGTATCAGCGCCGGTTCCAGCACCAGTGCGCGGGCGATGGAGATGCGCTGGCGCTGGCCGCCGGAAAACTCGTGGGGGTAACGATGGCGGCTTTGCGGATCGAGGCCGACTTCCTCCAGCACGCGAATCACCGCTGCCTCGCGCTCGGCCTCGCTGCCGATGCCATGGGTCAGCAAGCCTTCGGCAATGATCTGCTGCACCGACATGCGCGGGCTGAGGCTGCCGAACGGGTCCTGAAACACCACCTGAATCTGCCGGCGCAGCGGGCGCATCAGGCGCTGATTGAGCAGGCTCAACTGCTTGTTGCCAAAACGGATATTGCCCTCTGATTCGACCAGTCGCAGGATCGCCTGACCCAGCGTCGACTTGCCCGAACCCGACTCGCCGACGATGCCCAACGTCTTGCCGCGTTGCAGGGTGAAACTGACCCCGTCCACCGCTTTGATGTAATCCTGCTGGCGGCTGAAGAGTTTTTTCGGCAGGGGAAACCACACCTTCAAATCATCGACTTCCAGCAGGTTGTGCTCGTACTCACTGGGCACTGGCGCGCCGCTCGGTTCAGCCTCGATCAATAAGCGGCTGTAAGGATGTTGCGGCGCCTGGAACAGCGTCTCGCAATCGGCCTGTTCAACGATCTCGCCTTGACGCATTACGCACACACGCTGAGCGATCCGGCGCACCAGATTGAGGTCATGGCTGATCAGCAACAGCGACATGCCGAGGCGCTGCTGCAACTCGATCAGCAGCTCAAGAATCTTCTGCTGTACGGTTACGTCCAGCGCCGTGGTCGGCTCATCGGCAATCAACAGTTCCGGCTCGTTGGCCAGCGCCATGGCGATCATCACCCGTTGCCGCTGCCCGCCAGAGAGTTGATGCGGATAGGCTTTGAGTCGCTGCAACGGCTGGCGAATACCGACCAGCTCCAGCAACTCCAGGGTCCGCGCGCGAGCGGCGCGGCCCTTGAGGCCCTTGTGGATTTCCAGCACTTCGCTGATCTGTTTTTCCACCGTGTGCAACGGGTTCAGCGAGGTCATTGGCTCCTGGAAAATCATCGCAATGCGATTGCCGCGCAGACCACGCATCTGCTGTTCGCTGGCGTGCAGCAAATCCACGCCGTTGTAGCGAATCGCGCCGCTGCTGGTGACGCTCTGGCCCGGCAGCAGACGCAGAATCGAATGCGCCGTCACCGACTTGCCCGAGCCGGACTCGCCGACCAGCGCCAGACACTCGCCACGGCGTATATCGAGGTTCACACCGTGCACCACTTCTTGCCCTGCGAAGGCGACGCGCAGGTCGCGGATCTCGATTAAATGGTCTTGCATGTCAGCTCCTCGGATCAAAGGCATCTCGGCACGCTTCACCGATGAAAACCAATAAAGACAGGATCAACGCCAAGGCAAAAAACGCCGTCAGCCCCAGCCACGGTGCCTGCAGATTGCGTTTGGCCTGGCCAATCAACTCGCCCAGCGACGCGGTGCCGGCGGGCATGCCGAAGCCAAGAAAATCCAGCGCAGTCAGCGTCGCAATCGCACCAGTCAGAATGAATGGCAGATAGGTGAGGGTGGAGGTCATGGCGTTGGGCAGAATGTGCCGGCGCATCAGTTCGCTGTCGGTCAGGCCCAGCGCGCGCGCGGCTTTCACGTATTCGAGATTGCGTCCACGGAGGAACTCGGCGCGCACCACGTCGACCAGCGCCAACCAGGAAAACAGCGCCATGATCCCCAGCAGCCACCAGAAACTCGGCGAGACGAAGCCGGACAGGATGATCAGCAGGTACAGCACCGGCAGCCCCGACCAGATTTCCAGGACGCGCTGCCCGAGCAAGTCGACCCAGCCGCCGTAGTAACCCTGCAAGGCCCCGGCGAGAATGCCGATCAACGCGCTGATCGCGGTGAGGATCAGCGCAAACAGAATCGAAATCCGTGTGCCGAAAATCACCCGCGCCAAAACATCGCGAGCCTGATCATCGGTGCCCAGCCAATTGCTCGATGACGGCGGGCTGGGCGCCGGTTCGGTGAGGTCGTAGTTGACCGTGTCGTAGCTGAACGGGATCGGCGGAAACAGCATCCAGCCGCCCTGATCCTCGACCAGCTTGTGTACGTAGTTGCTGGCGTAATCCGGCTGAAACGGTAGCTCGCCGCCGAAATCGGTTTCCAGGTAATCGCTGAGGATCGGAAAGTAAAAGGCGTCGTGGTAGCGGATCACCAGCGGCTTGTCATTGGCGATCAACTCGCCACCGAGGCAGATCAGGCACAGGCCGATAAACAGCCACAGTGACCAGCGCCCACGGCGGTTGGCCTTGAATTGCGCGACGCGGCGCTGGCCCAGAGGCGACAGTGTGAACATCAGGCAGTCCTCGCCGAGAAATCGATGCGCGGGTCGAGCAGGGTGTAGCAGAGGTCGCCAATCAGCTTGATCAGCAGGCCGAACAGGGTGAACAGAAACAGCGCGCCAAACACCACCGGATAGTCGCGCGACACTGCCGCTTCGTAGCTCATGCGCCCGAGGCCGTCGAGATTGAAAATGGTTTCAATCAGCAGGGAGCCAGCGAAAAACACTTCGATCAGCGCCGACGGCACGCCGGCGACCACCAGCAGCATGGCGTTGCGAAACACGTGGCCGTAAAGCACGCGCCGCTCGGTCAGGCCCTTGGCTCGTGCGGTGATCACGTACTGCCGGCTGATCTCGTTGAGAAAGCTGTTCTTGGTCAGGATCGTCAGCGTGGCAAAGCCGCCGATCACCAGCGCCGTGACTGGCAGTACGAGGTGCCAGAGGTAGTCGCCGACCTTGCCCAATGTGCTGAGGCTGTCGAAGTTGTCCGACACCAGCCCCTGCACCGGAAACCAGTTGACGTAGCTGCCCCCGGCGAACACCACGATCAACAGAATGGCGAAGAGAAACGCCGGCATCGCGTAGCCAACGATGATCGCCGTGCTGCTCCAGACATCGAAGGCGCTGCCGTTCCTGATTGCCTTGCGAATGCCCAGCGGGATTGAAATCAGGTAGGTGATCAGCGTCGCCCACAAGCCCAGCGACAACGACACCGGCAGCTTCTGCACGATCAGGTCGGTGACCTTGGCGCCGCGAAAGAAGCTGTTGCCCAGATCCAGTTGTGCGTAGTTTTTCAGCAGCAGCCACAGGCGTTGGTGCAGCGGTTTGTCGAAGCCGTAATGGTGTTTGATTTCCTCGATCAGCGCCGGGTCCAGCCCACGGCTGCTGCGCCCGGCACCGCCGACCGCCGCGACTTCGCCGCCACCGCCCATGCTGTGCCCGCCAAAGCCTTGCAGGCGAGCGATGGCTTGTTCCACCGGGCCACCGGGTGCGGCCTGCACGATAAGAAAATTCACCACCAGAATGCACAACAGCGTGGGGATGATCAGCAGCAATCGGCGACTCAGATAACGCAGCATGTCACTGGCCTCCCGCAAGCTGAGCGCTCATTTGCTGAGTCGTCAGCGGCCTGGCCGAGACTTCCCACCAGGTGTTGAGACCTTCGTCATACGAAGGTTGCACGGCGGGTATGCCGAAGCGGTTCTGATACACCGTCGGCGTGCCTTTGGAGTAGTAGTTGGGAATCATGTAGTAACCCCATTGCAGCACCCGGTCGAGGGCGCGGGCGTAATGCACCATGGCTTCGCGGCTGTTGGCCTGGACCAGCCCGTCGAGCAGTTGATCGACCGCCGGATCGGCCAGCACCATCGCGTTCGAGCTGCCGACTTGCGTGGCACTTTGCGAGCCGTACAGGCTGTACAATTCGCGGCCTGGTGACACGATCGGATCGCCACTGCGCGGGAAAGCGCAGACGATCATGTCGTAATCGCGGGCGTTGAGACGGTTGATGTATTGCGCTGAATCGATGCGGCGCAGATTGAGCGTGATGCCGATCTGCGCGAGGGTGCGTTTGAACGGCAGCAGCATGCGATCGAAGCCGCCCTGGCCATCGAGAAAGGTGAATTCCAGCGGCTCGCCGGCGGCGTTGACCAGACGATTGTTTTTCGCCGTCCAACCGGCTTCGGCGAGCAGCTTCAGCGCTTGCAATTGCTTGTCGCGGATGTAGCCGCTGCCATCGGTTTTCGGCGCTTCATAGACCGTGGTGAACACCTCGTCAGGGACCTTGCCGCGCAACGGTTCGAGGATCTTCAATTCCTCGGCATCGGGCAGGGCGCTGGCGGCCATTTCACTCTTGGGCCAGAAGCTGTTCTGACGCACGTAGAAGCCGCGCATCATCTGTTTGTTGGTCCACTCGAAATCCCAGAGCAGGCTGATCGCCTGACGCACGCGGCGATCCTTGAAGAACGGGTTCTGCAGGTTGAACACGAAGCCCTGAGCGGCGGTGGGTTTGTCCGGCGCGAGGATCGACTGCTGCAAACGACCGTCGCGCAATGCCGGGCTGTCATAGCCGACCACATAACCGGACGAGGAGAACTCGCGGTTGTAGTCGAACGCGCCGGCCTGCAACAGCTGGCGGGCGACGTCGGTGTCGCCGTAGAAATTCACCGTCAGGCTGTCGAAGTTGTACATGCCGCGACTGACCGGCAGGTCCTTGCCCCACCAGTCCGGGTCACGCTGGAAACTGATGCTGCGCCCGGCGTCGACCTTGCTCACCCGGTACGGCCCGCTGCCCAGCGGTGGCTCGAAGCCGCCGCCGTTGGCGAAGTCGCGGGTTTTCCACCAGTGCTCGGGCAGCACGCGCAGCGTCGCCAGATCCAGTGCAAGGGTGCGATTGAGGTTGTTCTTGAAGGTGAAACGGACCTGGCGTGGACCTTCGACCAGCACGTCTTGCACGTCGGCATATTGCTGGCGATAACTCAGGCTGCCCTTGGTCATCAGCAGGTTGAAGGTGTAGCGCACGTCTTCGGCGGTGATGGGCTTGCCGTCGGCAAAGCGTGCCTTGGGGTTGAGGGTGAAGCGCACCCACAGACCTTCGGGATCGCGCTCGATCTGCTGCGCAACCAGAGCGTAAACCGTGTAGGGCTCATCCAGCGAACGGAACGCCAGCGGCGCGTATACCCAGTCATTGACCTGCACCACCGAAATGCCCTGATCGGCATACGGCGTGATGTAGTTGTACTGACCGATCTCCATCGACGCACGGCTGAGCGAACCGCCCTTGGGCGCGTCGGGGTTAACAAAATCGAAATGCTTGAAGCCGGCCGGATACTTCGGCGCCTCGCCGTACACCGTCAGCGCGTGACTGCCGCTGGCCAGTGCCGAAGTGCCAGTGCACAGCAGCGCACTGCCGAGCAGCAGGCCAGCCATGTTGCGCAAAAAACTCATGAAGTCACCCTTGAAATCCCTGAAGGAACCCGGACCGCCGGTGGGAGCGAGCCCTTGTGGCGAGGGGATTTATCCCCGATCAGCTGCGCAGCAGTCGCAAGATCAACGCATGCGGTACTTCTGATGCTCCGCGTTGGCAGGTCTTGGGGGCGCTTCGCACCCCATCGGGGATAAATCCCCTCACCACAAAGGCTCGCTCCCACAGGGGGACATGTGTTCTGTTTCCGGTTAGAAGTGGTAAGTCATGCGCGCAAACAATGTCCGGCCCAGCGGGTCGGTGTAGCGCGGGTCATAGCCGCTCTGGAAGTTGTAAGCCTGGTTGGAGAACGGCGGGTTGCGGTCGAACACGTTCTTCATCCCGGCATCGACGTCGAGCACCTTGTTGAAGGTGTAACCGGCCGACAGATCCCACACCGAATACGACGCCACCCGCGCGTGCGTCTCGCGGTCGTAATCGTTGTAACCGGTGGTGAAGCGGTTGGTCAGCGCTGCTCGCGCCGCGCCCAGGCTCCAGCTGCCGGTGAGGTTGTGCTTCCAGCGCGCGATCACGCCGTCACCCTGAAAGTCGCCGACCTTGTCGGTGAACGGGCCTTTGATGGTGCTCTGGAAGTCGTACTCGTCGACATAGGTGCCTTGCAGGCCGAGACCAAACTGACCGTACGGCGTGTTCGGGAAGCGATAGTCGAGCGACACGTCGACACCGTTGGTCTCGACGATGCCGAGGTTGGCGTTGCCGGTGACGATGTAGTTGAGCGTGCCGTCGGCGTTGCGCACGAAGCGGTCCGGGTAGGATCCGGCCTGATCGAACACGGTGGATTCCGGGAACGGCTGGATCTGGTTGGAGATGTGAATCCACCAGAAATCCAGACCCACCGACAGATTGCTGATCGGCTGGTAGACGAAGCCCAACGTCACGTTGCGCGCCTTCTCCGGTGCCAGATCCTCGTTGCCGCCAATCTGGTTGAGGAATTGCTGACCGCAATCACGCCCGCCGTTACCGCCCGGTTGCACCACGCCGCCGGTACACAGCACGGGATCGTTGTAGAAACCCTGGGTGAAGGTGATGCTGCGCGGCGAATACAGTTCATACAGCGACGGCGCGCGGAAACCTTCGCTGTAGGCGCCGCGCACTACCAGCTCTTTCAACGGCTGATAACGGAACGAGTATTTCGGGTTGGTGGTGCTGCCGAAGTCGCTGTATTTGTCGTGGCGCACAGCGGCGGACAATTCAAGGCTGTCGAGCACCGGCACGTTGAGTTCGGCATAGGCGGCCTTGACGCTGCGGTCGCCCTCGACGCTGCCGGCCGGGTCGATACCGAGGCTCTGGATGTCGCCGGCAAACTCTTCGAAGTCCTGATGAAATTTCTCCTTGCGGTACTCGCCGCCCAGCGCCAGACCGGACGGACCTGCGCCGAACCAGTCGCCGATTTCACGGCTGACGCGGCCATCGAAACCGGCAACGCGGCCCACGGCGGTGGAGTAAGCGCCGTGGTACGCGGCGGCATCGATGTACTGCTGGCCGGCAGCGGTCTGCGGGCCGAACGGGTTGAGCAAACCGCTGGCCAGCCCGTCAATCATCGCCTGATCGCTGACATAGCCACTGGTGACGCTGGAGACGATTTTGCTCTGGTTGTACGAGGCGCCGACGTTGTAATCCCAGCCGCCAACCAGACCATCGAAGCTCAGCAGAAAGCGCTGGCTGGTGTTCTGGTCTTTCGATTCACGCGGGCCGGCAGCGGTTTCACGCCAGTTGACATCGACCGGCTGCGTCGGGTCGAGGGCGAAATCGGTCGGCGCCGGGGTGATGCCGTTGCCGGGGTAGTAGGGCGACGATGAATCCAGGCTCAGACCAGTCAGTGGCGCCGGGCCGACGGCGACGGCGTTGTTGTTGCGCGACCAGAAATATTCAAGGTTGGCATTGTGATCATCGCCGAGCTTGGCAGTGGTCTTGCCGAAGAACGAGGTCTTCTCGGTTTGCGGCACCAGGTCGATGAATTCACGGGTGCTGAAGCGGCACAAGCCGTCGCGGGCGATCAGGTTGGGGCCGTTGCAGTTGCTGTTGGCCAACGGGTTGGTGGCGTTGCCGTTCTGGCTGTAGTTGCCGGGGAACGCGGTGCCGGAGGTCTGATCGAGACCGCGACCGGGCGCGTAGTCGGTGGCGAAGGAGCGGTCGTTGGCGTCGAGGTTCTGCTGCTTGTTGTAGTTGAACACGCCGAGGACGTTGAAGCGGTCTTCTTCCAGATCGCCGTAGCCCCAACTGGCGCTCATGTCCTTGGTCGCGCCGCCACCGCTGTGGGTCGGCGTTTCGCCTCCGAGGGTCAACGCGCCGTCGGTAAGGGATTTCTTGGTGATGAAGTTGATCACGCCGCCGATGGCGTCGGTGCCGTACAGGGCCGAGGCGCCGTCGCGCAGCACTTCCACGCGCTCGATGGCGGCGAACGGGATCATGTTCAGGTCCACCGCGCCGCCGGCCGAGTTGGTCCCCGACAGGGCATTGTTGGCCAGGCGTCGACCGTTGAGCAGCACCAGCGTCTTGTTCGCGCCGATGCCGCGCATGTCGGCAAACGACGCACCGCCAGTGGCCGCGCCGACGGAGCCGGCGCTGTTGTTGATCGACTGACTGCCAGTGATGCGCTGGACCAGTTCGGCAGTGGTGGTCACGCCCTGTTTGCGCAGCTCGTCAGCCTTGAGGATGGTGATCGGCACCGCCGTTTCCGCATCGACCCGGCGAATCGCCGAACCGGTCACTTCGACCCGTTGCAGTTGCGTGGTCGGCGCCGCCACGACAGCGGCTGCCGGCGTGGCGCTGCTGTCGTCCTCGGCCGCTTGCACGGTCCCGGCGCCCATCCCCATGGCCACCAGATACAGCGGAACGAAACGGTGGCGAGACATCGTTGCCACCAAAGGTTTGAGCGTGAAGCGTGGAGTGTTCATCAGCATGGTTGTTTCCGATTTTCAGACGTTATCGAATTGGCCTTGTGAGCCGCTCATTGCTCCGCTTCCGGTGATACCGCGCGCGGAAAACCACTTTCTTCAAGCAAGCCGATCCCCTCCGAAGACGCGTAGCGTTTTTTCGGTCGGCCGGGTGCGACGGGATTTCTTTTTTCAGCGGTGCCGGGCGGATGCTTTCAACAGCCGCCCGGCACCGTCGTCAGTGGGTGGTCATCACCGAAATCTTGCTGATGCCGGAGCGTTCGATCGATGCCATCGCCTTGGCCACCTGGCCGTAATTGACGGCGGCATCGGCCTGCAATTGCACACGGACTTCGGCGTCTTTGGCCTTGACCTCCTTGAGACTGGCCTCGAGGGATTCCGGGGCCAGCTCGGTCTTGGCCAGATAGAACTTGCCGTCCTGATCGACGCTGACCACCACCGGATCCTTCTTTTCGGCGGGGGCGACGGCGTCGGTTTTCGGCAGGTTGACCTTGATCGCGTTGGTCATCAGCGGCGCGGTGACAATGAACACCACCAGCAGCACGAGCATCACGTCGACCAGCGGCGTGACGTTCATTTCGCTGAGCACTTCATCGCTGTCTTGAGTGGAGAATGACATCAGCTGGCCTCCCGCACGGCGTTGGTGCTTTTGCTGGCAATGGCCTGGCGGCTGATGGAAAAGGCACTGCGCGAGGCGAGGGCGTCGAAGTCGTGGGCGAAGTCGTCCATGTCCGCCGAGGCGAGTTTCAGCCGGCGCAGGAAGAAGTTGTAGATCAGCACCGCCGGCACGGCGACGGCGATGCCCACGCCGGTGGCGATCAGCGCGTGGCCGATAGGCCCGGCGACCGCTTCAAGGCTGGCCGAGCCGGTTTCGCCGATGCTTTGCAGGGCTTCCATGATTCCCCACACGGTGCCGAACAGGCCAATGAACGGCGCGGTGCTGCCGATACTGGCGAGAATCGCCTGGCCGTTTTCCAGGGAGCGACGTTCTTTCTGGATCTGCTGGCGCAGGTTGCGTTCCAGGCGATCGGAACGGTTGATGGTGTGCGCCAGTTGTTGCGTGGTGCGCGGCGAATCTTCCACCAGCAGGGCTTCGAAACCGCTGCTGGCGATGCGCGCCAGCGAGCCCGGATACTGGCTGGCGTGTTCGGCGGCGGTGAGCAGGTCCGGCGCGCTCCAGAAGGCTTTGGTGAACTGTTTGTTCTGCGCTTTCTGGCGCAGGTACTGGGCCGACTTGACCAGCAGGATCGCCCAACTGACCACGGAAAACAGCACCAGGCCCCAGAGCACACCGGGGACAATCATCGAAGACAGTGAATCGTTCATGGCTACACCTCGCTTGCGTTAATCAGTAATGAGTCGGTTGCGCCGTCATTGCGGCAATTTGAAATCGATGGTCTGGGTGGCGAAGCCGTCGATCGGCGTGTCGCCGCGCTTGGCCGGAATGAACTTCCAGTTCTTCACCGCCGCGACGGCCGCCTCATCCAGTTGCGCCTTGCCGCTAGACTTGGTCACCGTCACGCTGCCGGCACGGCCGTTGGCCAGCACCTGAATGCGCAGCACCACGCTGCCTTCCCAATTGCGTCGCAGCGCCAGCGACGGGTATTCCGGCGGCGGGTTGCCAAGGCTGGCCAGGCCGGAAATCGCCGCCGATTCCTTGACCGGAGCGGGCGCAGCAGGGGGTGCCGGTGGTGCGCTCGGTGTCGTCGGCGCCGCAGGTGCGGAGGGTTGCGCCGGGGCGGGCGGCGCTTTCGGTGGCTCGACTTTTTTCGCCGGTTTTGGCTTCTCGACCGGTTTTGGTTTTTCGATTGGCTTGGGCTTCTCCACCGGTTTGGGCGGCGGCTTGACCGCGTCCTCGTCCTCCACCGGCTGCTCGGGTTCCGGCGGCGGTGGAGGCGGGGGCGGCGGTGGCGGTTCCGGTGTCGGTGGGGCCGGAGGCGTAGGGCTGGTCAGCTCGACGGTCATTTCCGGGATTTCCGGCGGCGTCGGCAGTGGCTCCGGACGCGCCTGATGGAAGAACCACCACGCGCCGCCGTGTATCAGCGCCGACACGGCGATCAGCAAGAGCATCTGTGGTTTGTTCAACCCGCCGGGTCGTGACGTATTGGCTGTAAACGCCGGCCTGCCCGTTGCCGGCGGGACCGGCGCTTGCTGCAACGGCCCCGGCAGGGTTTTGTGCTTTACCGCATCGTTCATTAAAGCTCCCTCGGGTCAGATGAAGGGCAATAAGGTGCCGTCCGAACATATGGCTGATGTTCGAGTGAGTGGGTGCAACTTTCTTCAAGGTGTAGGCGAGCCGATAGTTGGACTATCTGTTTAAGCGGCCTTGAACAAACTTAGTGGCTTAAGAGTATCTATATCGATTGCTCATTATCCATTCCGTGGCTTGTTGTTGTGTGGAGACGTGAGCTGTCTCAGGTTTGTTACAGTTTGCAACAGGTGTGCCAGATATTGCTGAGACGGGTTGAACGCATATCTTCGGTGTTACTGATGTCGCATTTATATAAGTTTCAAGTTCGCATACGGTTTATTCGGCGCGAAGCGGTCCCCAAGTCCTCGCAGAAGGGCTTTTTCCAGAGCGAGTCAGAGGGAACGCTGTATCACGCCAATCGGCGGGATAGAGCGGCTGCTCGGTGATCAGGCTCAGCACCTATCGGTGCGTAGCGAATCGATTTGGTGCAGGTCAGTCATTCAGCGGTTCACAGGACATGTTCCTTATTTTGATTCTGGAGTATTGGTTAACTGCATCACATTCGGGCGTGCGCTTTTGGTGCAACTTCAATGACGGAAAGTCATTGTTCGACAATCTTGTTGTTGTGCCTTTTATTAATTGCCGTATTTAAAAAATAAATAACACTCGGCGCCCGGCGATTGCTCGATCGCCAGGCACGCAGAGTGTGCATTGGGTTTCAGGTAATAAAGGAGAAACGCGCCAGGCTGAATAGGCTCGGCTGAACTTGGGGCTGGATTTGCGAGTGAGTGGGGTATGTCGTACGGCGGAGCATTTGAAGATTCACGGGTGAACTCCTTATTGCCAGCTCGGACAGGCGAACTTTTGGTTTGCTGTCGCACCTTACAAGAACGCGGATAGCGTTCGATGAATGCTCTTGGTGCGGGATGGGCACCGCCAGCGCTGATTGGCGAAGGTTGATTTCGCAAGTCGGCAGTGCATGGGAAAAACGTGCCAATCACGACACATTTGCAGAATTTTCTACGTCAGGCCAGCCAGCCATCTACCCTGTGCAAAGGCCTTATAGGGGGAACGGATATGTACCAGCTCTACGGGCACAAGAATTCCGGCGCGGCTGCCATCGAGGCGGCACTGGAGTTGTGCCAGATCGCCTATCGCTTCATTGATACCGAAGCCAGCGCCGAGGCCGACGAGGCGCTGGGCAAACTCAATCCGCTGAAACAGATACCGACCTTGCAACTGCCGGACGGCAGCGCCATGACTGAAAGCGCGGCGATCCTGATTCATCTGGGCCTGACGTTTCCCAAATCCGGCCTGCTGCCGAGCAAGGCTGCCGATCGTGATCAGGCGATTCGCGGTCTCGCCTACATCGTCAGCAATTGCTATGCGGCGGTCGGCATCATCGATTACCCCGAGCGCTGGCTGAGCACGCCCGACGAGAACGCACGGCAAAACCTGATCGCCGGCACGCGCCAGCGCCTGCATTTCAGTTGGGAAGTATTCGCCGATCAGTTTTCCGGAGAGCTGTACCTAGATGACGAAACGCCCGGCGCGCTGGATGTGCTGGCGGCCGTGGTGAGCCGCTGGGCCGGCAGCCGTGAACACCTGCGCCAGACCCGCCCGGGCTTTTATGCGTGGCTGCAAAGGATCGACCGACACCCGGTGCTGGCACCGGTGTTTGAGCGGCATTGGCCGGCCTGACAGGCGAGATCGTTCCCACGCTCTGCGTGGGAATGCCTCAACGGACGCTCCGCGTTCGGCTTTAGAGGGACGCGGAGCGTCCCGGGCTGCATTCCCACGCAGAGCGTGGGAACGATCATCTCTGACCTGGCGCATACGCGAGCAGGCTCGCTCCCACAAGGGGATCACGGCGGTGGGCTCAGTCGCCGCGAATGTACTGCTCCAGCTGTTTGATCAGCTCGGCCTGTTCGGCAATCGCTTCCTTCACCAGGTCGCCGATCGACAACAGGCCGATCAACTGGCCGTCCTCGACCACCGGCAAGTGGCGCAGGCGTTTGTCCGACATGATGCCCAGGCAGGTATCAACCTTTTGTTTGGTGTCCACGGTGATCACGTCCTTGACCATGATGTCGCGCACTGGCGTACCCACCGAAGAGCGCCCGTGCAGCACCAGTTTGCGTGCATAGTCACGCTCGCTGATGATGCCGACCACTTTGTCGTCTTCGACCACCAGCAAGGCGCCGACGTTTTTCTCGGCCATCTTCATCAGCGCTTCGAGCACCATGTGATCGGGTTTGATCTGGTGCACTTCCTGATTTTTCTGATCTTTGAGCTTGAGCAGTTGGGCGACGGTCTTCATGGCGGTTACTCAGGTGTTGTCGTTGTTCATCAAGCATCGTAGACGCAGCCGCGCAGAGCAAGGTGGCAAAGCGGCAGTTAGCGTGCAAAAAACGCCATTTGCCGGAAAAAACATCTTTGTATCGGTAAATGAAGCATCTGTGGCCAAGGGATTTATCTGTAACAAGGGGGGTTATCTGTGGCAGAGGATTTTCTGTGGCGATGGGATTTATCTGTGGTGATGGGATTTATCTGTAGTGATGGGATTTATCTGTGGCGAGGGGATTTATCCCCGCTGGCCTGCGCAGCAGGCCCTTTCATTAAAAGCGGGGCCGCTTCGCGGCCAGCGGGGATAAATCCCCTCGCCACAAATGCTGCGTAGAATGGCGCTCTGATTGAAACGTTGAGGTCGCAGTGGTGGATTTACAGCAGGGCTTCGTCCTGACCCGGCATTGGCGCGATACGCCGGCCGGCACCGAAGTCGAGTTCTGGCTGGCAACGGACGCCGGGCCGCGCCGCGTGCGTCTGGCGCATCAGCCATCGGTGGCGTTTATTCCCGCCGCCCAGCGGGAAGCGGCCGAACGGCTGTTGCACGATGAAAAGAATGTGGAGCTGCGACCGTTGGCGCTGCTGGATTTCCAGCATCGTCCGGTGCTCGGTCTGTATTGCCAGCAGCACGGCCAGTTGATGCGCCTCGAAACCGCGCTGAACCGCGCCGGCGTCGACGTCTTTGAAGCCGACGTGCGCCCGCCGGAACGCTATCTGATGGAGCGCTTCATCACCGCGCCGGTGCTGTTTGGCGGCACCCCGGATGCTGACGGCGTACTGATCAACGCCCAACTGAAACCCGACCCCGATTACCGGCCGAAACTGCGCTTGGTCTCACTCGACATCGAGACCACCGAAAACGGCGAGCTGTATTCCATCGCGCTGGAAGGCTGTGGCGAGCGCCAGGTGTACATGCTCGGCGCGCCGAATGGCGATGCCAGCATTGTCGATTTCGACCTCGAATACTGCGATTCGCGCACGCTCATTCTGAAGAAGCTCAACGACTGGTTCGCCCGCCACGACCCCGACGCGATCATTGGCTGGAACGTCGTGCAGTTCGATTTGCGCATCCTCCATGAACACGCACGGCGTCTTGGCGTACCGCTGAAGATCGGTCGTGGCGGCGAAGAAATGCAGTGGCGCGAGCACGGCAGCCGCAATCACTACTTCGCCTCGGCAGCGGGGCGGCTGATCATCGATGGCATCGAGTCGTTGCGTTCGGCGACCTGGAGTTTTCCCTCGTTCAGCCTGGAAAACGTCGCGCAGACGCTGCTCGGCGAAGGCAAGGCGATCAACAACCCGTACCAGCGCATGGACGAGATCAATCGCATGTTCGCCGAAGACAAACCGGCGCTGGCCAAATACAACCTCAAGGACTGCGAGCTGGTCACGCGGATCTTCGCCAAGACCGAACTGCTGACGTTTTTGCTTGAACGCGCCAGCGTCACCGGTTTGCCGGCCGACCGCAGCGGCGGTTCCGTCGCCGCGTTCACCCATTTGTACATGCCGTTGATGCACCGCCAGGGCTTCGTTGCACCCAATCTGGGCACCAATCCACCCCAGGCCAGCCCCGGCGGGTTTGTCATGGATTCACGCCCGGGGCTGTACGAGTCGGTGTTGGTCCTCGATTACAAAAGCCTTTACCCGTCGATTATCCGCACCTTTCTGATCGACCCGGTGGGGTTGATCGAGGGCCTGCAACACCCGGACGACGCTGACTCGGTAGCGGGTTTTCGTGGCGCACGCTTCTCGCGCACCCGTCATTGCCTGCCGTCCATCGTGGCGCGGGTGGCCGAAGGGCGCGAAACCGCCAAGCGCGAGCACAATGCGCCGCTGTCCCAGGCGTTAAAGATCATCATGAACGCCTTCTACGGCGTGCTCGGCTCCAGCGGTTGCCGTTTTTTCGATACCCGGCTGGCCTCGTCGATCACCTTGCGCGGCCACGAAATCATGTTGCGCACTCGCCAGTTGATCGAAGAACAGGGCCACGCCGTCATTTACGGCGACACCGATTCAACCTTCGTCTGGCTGCGCAGTCTGCACGGTCAGGAAGAAGCAGCGCAGATCGGCCACGCGCTGGTCAAACACGTCAACGATTGGTGGCGCACGCATGTGCGCGAAGAATACGGGCTGGAAAGCGCGCTGGAATTGCAGTTCGAGATTCACTACAAGCGCTTTCTGATGCCGACCATTCGCGGCGCCGAGGAGGGCAGCAAGAAGCGCTACGCCGGTCTGGTCACCCGCGCCGATGGCAGCGAGGAAATGGTCTACAAAGGCCTGGAAACCGTGCGCACCGACTGGTCGCTGCTGGCGCGGCAATTTCAGCAAGAGCTGTATGAGCGGATTTTTCAGCGCAAGCCGTATCAGGATTACGTGCGCGATTACGTGCGCAAGACCCTCGCCGGCGCGTTCGACGATCGGCTGATCTACCGCAAGCGTCTGCGCCGCACCCTCGACGACTACGAACGCAACGTACCGCCGCACGTCCGCGCGGCGCGGCTGGCCGATGACTACAACGCCGAGCAGGGGCGGCCCCGGCAGTATCAGAACGGCGGCTGGATCAGCTACGTCATCACCCTGGCCGGCCCGGAGCCGCTGGAGGTACGCCGCGCCGCCATCGACTACGACCACTACATCACTCGGCAGCTGCAACCGGTGGCGGATGCGATTCTGCCGTTTGTCGACGACGACTTCTCAACCCTGATCGGTGGGCAACTGGGCCTGTTTTGAATCGAGCAATTGCAGCGTCCATTCATCGAGAATGCCGTGGAAGTAACGCTCCAGCGCCTGGTTGAACAGACTGTCCTCGGCGCTGAACTGGGCGAACAGGGTCATCGAAGAATGAAATTTGAGGTCATCGGGATGGCCGAAAATTTCTGCAATCGAGCGCTGTGGCACATTCAGCACCAGTTGCGTGCAGGTGCGCAGCCGCGCCCCGAGCAGTTCATGGGCCAGATACGCCTGGGCTTCCTCAACTGAACCAATGGCAAAGCGCCGGGCCATCTCGCTGCCGCCCAACCCGGCGAACTGCGGGAAGACGAACCACATCCAGTGGCTGCGCTTGCGGCCCGTTTCGAGTTCACGCTGGACCCGTTCGAACACCGGGTCCTGAGCCTGGACAAAACGTTGCAGGTTGTACGGGTCTTGCAGATCTGTGCTTCTCATGGCGAAGCCCTCGCAGTCGGCAGCTCAGACCATGGCCAGTCGCTGCTTGCGTTGTGGCGCCGGAAACACCTTGTCCAGCGCCGCCAGATCCCCGGCGTCCAGTTGCAGCTGCGCCGCATCGGCATTGAGTTGCACATGCTCCGGGCGCACAGCCTTGGGAATCGCAATTACGCCGTCCTGACGCAGCAGCCACGCCAGCGAAATCTGCGCCGGGGTGGCGTTGTAACGACTGGCAATGTCTTGCAGAACCGGCTCGGCGAGCATCGCGCCGCCCTGGCCGATCGGACAGTACGCCATCAACGGCAGGCGCTGATGCTGGCACCACGGCAGCAGATCGAATTCGATGCCGCGCTCCTCGAGGTTGTACAACACCTGATTGGTGGCGCAGGCCGAGCTGGACAGTTCTTCGAGGTCGTCGACATCGAAATTCGACACGCCCCAACGGCCGATCTTGCCGTCCTCGCGCAGACGCTCGAAGGCTTCGACGGTTTCCTCTAGCGGATATTGGCCGCGCCAATGCAGCAGATACAGATCGATGTAGTCGGTACCGAGCCGACGCAAACTGCGCTCGCAGGCTTGCGGGATGCCCTCGCGGCTGGCGTTGTGCGGGTAGACCTTGCTGACCAGAAAGACTTGATCGCGCAGACCGGCGATGGCTTCGCCGACCACTGTTTCGGCACCGCCCTCGGCGTACATCTCAGCGGTATCGATCAGGCTCATGCCCAGCTCGATGCCGCTGCGCAGCGCCGCCACTTCACGGCTGTGCGCCGAACGATCCTCGCCCATGCGCCAGGTGCCCTGGCCAATCACGGGAACCTGCACGCCGGCCAACTCAAGGGTACGCATTCAAACCTCCTGCCTGAAAGAATGGGTGTCTTTAGTGGGCAGCAGGATAGAGCAAGGGTTCCCGTAAGGAAGGGGGAGTCAAGGATGAAACCGGATCAATTGTGGCGAGGGGAATGTGTGGTGAGGGGATTTGTGGCGAGGGGATTTATCCCCGCTGGGCTGCGAAGCAGCCCCAAAAACCTGCAATAGAACGCCTTCTGATACAACGCGTGTTGCAGGATCGGGGCTGCTTCGCATCCCAACGGGGATGAATCCCCTCGCCACAGGGGGGGCATGGCAGGTTACTTGGCGGAGAACTTGAGGATCACGCTGTGGGCATAGGTCTGCCCCGGATCAAGCCGCGTGCTCGGGAAGTCCGGCTGGTTCGGCGAATCCGGGTAGTGCTGGGTCTCGAGGGTGAACGCGCCCCAGTGTGGATAGACCTTGCCGCCCTTGCCCTTGACCGTGCCGTCGAGGAAGTTGCTGGTGTAGAACTGCACGCCCGGCTCGCTGGTGAACAGCTGCAGCACACGCCCGGATTGCGGGTCGCTGACTTCGGTGGCGAGCTTGCTGACATCGCCCTTGGTGTCCAGTGCCCAGTTGAAATCGAACCCGCCCTGTTTCGGCTCGGCGAATTTCAGCTGCGGATGATCAGCCTTGATGTGCGTGCCGATCGCCGTCGGTTTGCTGAAGTCCATCGGCGTGCCGGCGACAGGCGCCAGCTCCCCGGTCGGGATCAGTTTCGCGGTGACCGGCGTGTAACGGCTGGAGTTGATCATGGCGACTTGCTTGAGAATATCGCCATTGCCGGCGCCGGCCAGGTTGAAGTAACTGTGGTTGGTCAGGTTGAGCACGGTCGGTTTGTCGGTGCTGGCCTTGTAGTCGATGCGCAGTTCGTTGTTGTCGGTCAGGCGATAGGTGACTTCGGTGGTCAGATTGCCCGGGAAACCCATCTCGCCGTCGGCCGAGAGGTAGGTCAGGGTTACGCCAACCGAATCCTTGTCCTTGGTTTCCTTGGCCTTCCAGACTTTCTTGTCGAAACCTTCGGGGCCGCCGTGCAGGGCGTTGGATTTGTCGTTCTGCGGCACTTGATAGCGCTTGCCATCGAGTTCGAAAGCACCTTCGGCCAAACGGTTGCCGAAGCGGCCGATGGTCGCGCCGAAGTACGCGGTGCCTTTCTGATAGCCCTGCACATCGTCAAAACCCAAGACGACGTCGTCGAACTTGCCGTGTTTGTCGGCGACTTTCAGCGCTTGCAGGGTCGCGCCGTAGGTAATCACGGTGGCTTGCATGCCGTGGCTGTTGCGCAGGATGTACTGTTCGACAGGCGTGCCGTCATTGGTTTTGCCGAAAGCTTTGTGTTCAGCAGTCAGGCCCGCCGCGTTGGCGGAAAGGGTAGCGATCATCAGGGACAGTCCGAGGCCGGAGAGCAGGTGACGGGATTGAAGCATGGTTGACCTTCCTTTTTGTTGTTGTTTTGAGAAAACGCAATTAGTCAGGCTATTGAATATTTCGCAGAAGATTTATAGCGGATTTACCGTTCTTGGCAAATATAAAGTCCGACTAATTGATGGGTCGCCTATCGCCGAAGGTCGGCTAACCGCCCGGGCACTGCACTTTTTCGCAATCGGCGGCTCTATGCATGGCCAGGATGCGGTGACTCCCGCCGCACAGGAATGTGCCTGTCCGAGATTTCATGCCGAGTGTTTTTGCCCTGATCACCGTCGCTCACCGCCGCCCGTGTCTGCTGCTGGCCTGCCTGTTGTCGCTGTTGCTCAGCGGCTGCAGCCACCAGAACGGCAATGGATTTTTCAATCAGATACGAGAAGGGCAGCCGCAGGAATTTCTGCAGACCAGCGTCGACCGTATGGCCACCCTGGCGATGCGCGACAACCTCGACAGTCTCTATCGATTGATGGGCAAGCTTTACCTGCGCAACCCGGAAGAACTGCGCAAATCCGGTTTCCTCACCGTCAACGCCGCCGTGAAACAGGTGCGCCTCGCTGTCGAGCAACAGCAGCCGTTGCCCGTGCTGGGCGGGCGTAAGGACCTGGCGGCGCTGAGCTATGCGATGAGCCCGGAATTCCTCGGCGACCGCGTCGGCGCCTTCATCTATGCAATCGGCAGCATGCTGGTTACCGCCCACGGCAATCGCACCGAGTTCTACATGACCGACGCGATCAACCCGACGTTCGTGCACAACGCGGCGCGCAACATCGAAAAAGCCATGTGGATTTTGTCGCAACGGCAGAACAAGGAAGGCCAGCCGTTGCTGTTCTCCAACGAAATCTCGGAGGAGGGCAGCAATCTCAGCTTCGCCACCGAATTCAGCAAAATCGTCGCACGCCTGGATCTGCTCACGCAGATGCTCGATGAGCGCTACCGCAGGATCGGACTGAATTACGCGCAGAGTCTGCTTTTCTTGAATTTCCTGCCGGTGCAGTGAGCCCGGCAGGTTTTCTGTAGCGCAAGGGGCCACTGTGGGATCTGCGGTGAATTCGATATGGCATAACGATAGACCGCATCGATATATGTGGTTATAAGAAAAATCGCTATGCTGCGGGCCAGATTTTCCTGTCGTTTTCTGGACGTTTGAATGGAATTGGCAAATTTCGGCCTGGTGATTGCCGGGTTGGTGGTGGGGTTTATCGTAGGCATGACCGGTGTCGGCGGCGGTTCGTTGATGACGCCGATCCTGCTGTGGTTCGGCATCAACCCGGCGACGGCGGTGGGTACCGACCTGCTGTACGCCGCGATCACCAAATCCAGCGGCGTCCTCGTTCACAGGAAGAACCAGAACATCGACTGGGCGATCACCGGCTGGCTGACCCTTGGCAGTGTGCCGGCGGTGGCCATGACCCTGTGGTTCCTCAGCACCCTGCACACCGCGCCGGACGCGATGAACGCCATCATCAAACAGGCGCTCGGCTTCGTCCTCTTCGCCACCGCCCTGGCAATCTTCTTCAAGAAACGCTTGCTCGAATTCGCCCACAAACGCGCCGGCGGCAACTACAACCCGAGCGGTTCGCGTCTTAACTTGATGACGGTGATCACCGGTCTGATCCTCGGCACCATGGTCGCCCTGACCTCGATTGGCGCCGGCGCACTGGGCACCGTCGCCTTGTTTATCCTTTACCCACTGCTGCCAACCCGCCGCCTGGTCGGCACCGAAATCGCCCACGCCGTACCCCTGACCCTCGTCGCCGGCCTCGGCCACGCAAGCATGGGCAACATGGACTGGGGCGTGCTGGGCTTCCTGCTGATGGGCTCGCTGCCGGGCATCTGGCTCGGCAGCCACCTGACCGGACGCATCTCCGACGAAGTCCTGCGCCCGTGCCTGGCGACGATGCTGGTGTTGATTGGTTATAAGTTGGCGTTCTGAGTCAGCCTGGAGAAAACACTTCCAATGCAGCGGCCGTAGGGATGTGCCGATGATCGCTTGCGTCATGTTGCGCAAAGCGCTCCCTGACCTAAGCTTCTGACAGGGCAATGCCTTTTTGCCAGACACCGCCGGAACAATCGCCACGATGCGCAATCAGTAGTGCGTGGATATCAAAAGGAGATGCGCATGCTCATCAGGTCCCTGACCCTGACCCTCTTGCTGGCAATCGCCGGCCCCCTGTTCGCCGCCGACAGCGATTCACCCCTGGCCGGGGACGTGGGCCGCGCCCGCCCGCTGATCGTGATTGCGCAAAGCACCGTCGACCCGGTGTGGCTGAGCCTGAAGAAGTCGCTGGAAGACCCGGCCAACAAAAAGGGCGTCACCGACCGCAACATCAAGGTCTACACCATCCTCAGCATGTCCGGACAGCTCGACGGCAAGGACATGGGCCAGCAGGACACCATGGCCCTGCTGCGTTCGCTGAAGCTCGGTGCCGGCGCTTATCCAAAAGTGTTCCTGGTGGGCAAGGACGGCGAAACCAAGCTCTCCGCCTCGGGTGATGAAGCCAAGGCATTGAGCCTGGCGAAAATCTTCGAAACCATCGACGCCATGCCCATGGCCGAAAAAGAAGCCGCCGCTGCGGCCGCCGCCGCACAAACGCCTGCCGCCACCGAGCCGGAACCGGCCAAAGGCGCTAAGGGCAGCAAACCGGCGAAACCGAGCAAACCGCCGCAGATGCCGGATGATTGATTGCTCGTTGACTGAATGAAGCAAAATCCCTGTGGGGGCTGGCAAACCAGCTCCCACATTTTTTTGTGAAATGCACAGTTTAAATGTGGGAGCGAGCCTGCTCGCGAAAGCGGTTTTTCAGGCGCTGAAAGGTGGCTGATCGAGCGCATTCGCGAGCAGGCTCGCTCCCACAAGTCATCTTCTGATCGAAAGTTGTTGCAGCCTGCGACACCTCCAACGTTAACCGAGTGAAAACCCGATCCTGTAGAAGCTGCCGCAGGCTCGGGCCGCGATCGGACGATCTTTCACTACTAATCCGCCAACGCCGCGAAAACCGTATGCGCAATCTTCACCCGTTCGACGTTCGGGTAGTTCTTGTTGGCCAGAATCACGATGCCCATGTCCCGCGACGGCACGAACGCCACATACGCGCCAAAGCCCCGCGTAGATCCGCTTTTGTTGAACAGCACGTTGGCCGGTTCAGCTTGCGGTGGAGTCAGCCACTCGACTTTGTGCGGTTCCATGGCCATGGGGGTCGAGTTGCCGTTTTGCAATCTTTCCAGGCTGATCGGGTAGGTGTAGCGTTCCCAGCCCAGGCCCTGGGTCATGTCGCCGACGCGGTAATAACCGATGTGGGTGTTGGCGATGGCTTGGTGCAGATCAGGCGCAAGGCTGGCCGGTTTCAGCTGTGCCTGGACGTAACGCAGCAGGTCGGCGGCGCTGGTTTTGATGCCGTAGGCTTCGGCGTCGAGGGCGCCGGGGCTGACGCGTACCGGTTGGTCGGCGCTGTCGTAGCCTTGGGCATAAAGCTTCGACTGCGCTGACGGTACGCTGAGGAAGGTGTGCTGAAGGCCGAGTTTCGGCAGCAGGGTTTGCGTCATTGCCAAGTCGAACGGCTGGCCGAGGCTTTTCGCCGTCAGGTAGCCGAACAGGCCCAGGCTCGGGTTGGAATACAGGCGATGGCTGCCGGCGGGAAATTGCGGTTTCCACTGTTGGTAATAGCCGAGCATCTTGTCGGAAGAATCCGCCTCAGCGGGGAATTGCAACGGCAGTCCGCCTGCACTGTAGGTGCCCAGTTGCAGCACGCTGATGTTGTCGAAGGCGCTGCCCTTGAGCTCCGGCCAGAGTTGGCTGGCCTTGCTCGACAGGTCGAGTTTGCCTGTGGCCTGGGCGTAACCGGCGAGGGTGGCGGTGAAGGTTTTACTCACCGAGCCGACTTCGAAGAGGGTGTTTTCGCTGACCTTTTGCCCGGTGTCTTTAGCGGCAACCCCGTAGTTAAAGTAATGCGCCTGGCCATTCAGCGTGATCGCTACGGTCAGCCCCGGGATGTTGTTTTGCTGCATGACCGGGGTGACGGCTTGGCTGACCAGTGCCTGCAATTGCGCATCCGTCGGCGTTGCGGCATGACAGGCAACGCTGCCGACGAACAGTGCGAAAGCGCTGTAGGAAAAGACCTTGCTCGGTTTTAAGGAACACATGATTGAATCACTCTCCATGAGTGTCGATTGGTGTATCCCGCTACACTGCGGGTGATTTTTCATCGGACGGCCGATCAGCGCGGCCAATTTAGGCACTTCGCCGGCCATCGACAAACGATGAAAACTCGCATGAGCCATTAGAAAAATTTGGGGTAACGCATGATTCGACCGCAACTGCCGCTCAACGCTCTGCGCGCATTTGAAGCCTCGGCACGTCATTTGAGTTTTACCCGTGCTGCCGTCGAGTTGTGCGTGACACAAGCGGCGGTGAGCCATCAGGTCAAAAGCCTGGAAGCGCAACTCAACCTGACCCTGTTCAAACGCCTGCCCCGTGGGCTGATGCTGACCAGTGAAGGCGAAACCTTGCTGCCGGTACTCAGCACATCATTCGATCACATTGCGCAGATGCTCGAGCGTCTGGCCGGTGGGCAGTATCGCGACATGTTGACGGTCGGCGCAGTGGGCACGTTTGCCGTGGGCTGGCTGTTGCCGAGGCTGGCGGACTTTCGGGGGAAACATCCGCTTATAGATTTACGTCTGTCGACCAATAACAACCGGGTGGATGTGGCGGCGGAGGGACTGGATTACGCCATTCGTTTCGGTGCTGGCGCCTGGCATGGCATCGAGGCGACACGCTTGCTCGATGCGCCGTTGTCGGTATTGTGCGTGCCGGAGATTGCCCGGCAACTGCACACGCCGGCGGACCTGTTGCAGCAGACCTTGCTGCGTTCCTATCGCACCGATGAATGGCCGGAGTGGTTTCACGCAGCGGGCCTGGCGACGCAGGCCGCGCCACCGCAAAGCATCGTGTTCGATTCGTCGCTGGCAATGATGGAGGCCGCATTGCAGGGCGGCGGCGTGGCGTTGGCGCCGCCGCTGATGTTCGCCCGGCAGCTGGCGGCAGATGCGATTTGCCAGCCGTTTGCGATCGAGATCACCACCGGCAGTTACTGGCTGACGCGGTTGCAGTCGCGAGCGGAAACGGTGGCGATGAAAGCGTTCAAGGCGTGGTTGCTGCAAGTTTCTGCCTGATTCACCTCATTCCCTGTGGGAGCTGGCTTGCCAGCGATGGGGTCGCGATGGCCAACATTGGTGCTGGCTGACCCACCGCTATCGCTGGCAAGCCAGCTCCCACAGGTTTATCAGTTGAATTACAGGGCCGGTCTTTAATCCTCGATTTTTCTTACCGCACCAGACACGGCCGCTTGTTATCGAATTTCCACCCCGGAATCAGAAACTGCATCGCCACGCTGTCATCCCGCGCGCCGAGGCCCATGCCTTTGTAAAGTTCGTGGGCCTTGGCCACTTGATCCATGTCCAGCTCCACACCCAGTCCGGGTTTTTTCGGCACCTGCACGAGACCATCGACAATTTGCAGTGGTGCCTTGGTCAGACGCTGGCCGTCCTGCCAGATCCAGTGGGTGTCGATGGCGGTGATCTCGCCGGGTGCGGCGGCGGCGACGTGGGTGAACATGGCCAGGGAAATATCAAAGTGGTTGTTGGAATGCGAACCCCAGGTCAGGCCCCACTCGTGGCACATCTGCGCGACGCGTACCGAACCCTGCATGGTCCAGAAGTGCGGGTCGGCCAGCGGGATGTCCACTGACTGCAACTGAATCGCGTGGCCCATTTCGCGCCAGTCGGTGGCGATCATGTTGGTTGCGGTTTTCAGGCCGGTGGCGCGGCGGAATTCAGCCATGACTTCGCGCCCGGAATAACCGTTTTCCGCACCGCACGGGTCTTCGGCGTAGGCGAGTACGTGGTGCTGATCGCGGCACAGACGAATCGCCTCTTTCAGCGACCAGGCGCCGTTCGGGTCGAGGGTGATTCGCGCTTCAGGGAAGCGCTCGGCCAGTGCCGTGACCGCTTCGATTTCGGCATCGCCACTGAGCACGCCACCCTTGAGTTTGAAATCCTTGAAACCGTACTTGGCGTGCGCCGCCTCGGCCAGGCGCACGACTGCTTCGGCGGTCATGGCCTTCTCGTGGCGCACACGGAACCAGTCGTTGTCGGCGTCCGGTTCGCTGCGATAGGCCAGATCGGTTTCGTGTTGATCACCAACGTAAAACAGATAACCGAGCATCTTCACTTCGTCACGTTGCTGACCTTCACCGAGCAGCGCCGCCACCGGCACGTCGAGGTGCTGGCCGAGCAGGTCGAGGAGAGCGGCTTCCAGGCCGGTGACCGCGTGAATGGTGATGCGCAGGTCGAATGTTTGCAGGCCGCGGCCGCCGGCATCGCGGTCGGCGAAGGTCTGGCGCACCTGGTTGAGAATCTTCTGGTAGGTGCCGATGGGGCTGCCGACCACCAGATTGCGCGCGTCTTCCAAGGTCTGGCGAATACGCTCGCCACCGGGCACTTCGCCGACGCCGGTATGGCCGGCGTTGTCCTTGAGGATGACGATGTTGCGGGTGAAAAACGGCCCGTGGGCGCCGCTCAGGTTGAGCAGCATGCCGTCGTGACCGGCCACCGGAATGACCTGCATGTCGGTGATGATCGGAGCTTTGGCGGTGTCGTGAACAGTCATTATTGTTTTCCTTGTCGAGACGTAGTCAGGCGTGTTTCGGCGCGGCGTCGGCCACAGCCTTTTCAGCAGCGGGTTTGGGCGTGGTGCGCGCGGCGAAGACAATGATTGCGGCGATGATCGAGGTCGCGGCCAGACCATAGAGGCCGCCCTGAATCGAGCCGGTGTGTTGCTCCAGCAGGCCGAAGGTGGTCGGCGCGACGAAGCCGCCGAGGTTGCCCACCGAGTTGATCAGCGCGATTACTGCCGCCGCGATGCGTGCATCCAGATAAGCCTGAGGAATCGGCCAGAACAGCGACGAGGCGGATTTGAAACCCAGTGCCGCAAAGCAGATCGCGACGAAGGCGAAGATCGGCCCGCCAGTGGTGGACATGAACATCCCCGCTGCGGCGATCAACAGGGCAGTGGCGACCCAAGCTTGTTGATGTTTCCACTTCGCCGACAGCGAGGCGAAGGCGTACATGCCGACGATCGACAGCAACCATGGAATCGAGTTGAACAGGCCGACCTGCACGTCGCTGAGTTCGCCCATCTTCTTGATGATGCTCGGCAGCCAGAAAGTCGCCGCATAAATGGTCAACTGAATGAAGAAGTAGATCAGGCAGAACAGAATGATCTGTCGGTCCTTGAGCAGTTTGCCCAGCGAAGGCCGGATCGGCGTTGCGGCTTCACGGGCCTTTTGCTCGTCGTCGATGGCGCTGACCAGCGCATCCTGTTCGGCGCGGCTCAGCCATTTGGCGTCGTGGGGTTTGGCATCCAGCCAGAACCAGACAAACACGCACAGGCACACCGAGAACATCCCCTCGATGAAGTACATCCACTGCCAGCCGTGCATGCCCAGCCCATTGATCTGCAGGAGCAGGCCGGACAGCGGACCGGAGATCAGCGAGGCCACGGCCGAGCCGCTGAGGAAGATCGCGATCGCCTTGCCGCGCTCGACGCCGGGCAGCCAACGGGTGAAGTAATAAATCACCCCGGGAAAGAACCCGGCCTCGGCGACACCGAGCAGGAAACGCAGGATATAGAAGTGGGTTTCGTTCTGGATGAAGGCCATGCAGGCCGCGACTATGCCCCAGGTGAACATGATGCGGGTCAGCCAGATGCGTGCGCCGACTTTCTGCAAAAGCATGTTGGACGGCACTTCGAACAGCGCGTAACCGATAAAGAACAGCCCGGCGCCGAAGCCATAGGCGGCAGCACCGATGCCCAGATCGGTTTCCATGTGGGTGCGGACGAAGCCGATGTTCACCCGGTCAATGTAATTGACGATGAACATGATCACGAAGAGCGGCAGGACATGGCGTTTGACTTTGGAGATGGCAGAGGCGAGCGTCGGATCGACGCTGTCCTGCATCCCGGAGATGGAGGTTTTCACTGATGTTTCTCCCACTGATTATTTTTATGCGGGTAGGACTGGGTGCTGCGTTGTTGATAGACATCATACAACTGTGGTTTTTTGTCCTACAAGTGGGAAGCAGCGACTAAATTCTTCTGAATGCTCTCTTTCTTATGCGAAAAGTGGATTTTGTCCCGTTTCTATTGGCTTTAGCACCAATTGAGCAGGGCGTATCGTTGAATCGTGGCGACTGATGCGCGTTGGCAGGCTGCCAGGAAATACTGATTTATTGTGGTGTTGTCATACAAGTTGTTCCACCGCCAACTGCTAAAACCCATCTCGACCGTCATCGCGCAGTGCTACGATCGGCAAGCCCCGATCACCGGAACCGATCATGCAAGAAGACCTCGACGCGCCCGCGCGCAAACGCACGCACAATCTCGCTCATGACCTGGTGGAAAAGCTCACCCAGAGCATCCTGCTCGGACAACTGTCGCCCGGTGACAAACTGCCGTCGGAGAATTCCATCGTGCAGGAACACGGGGTCAGCCGCACGGTGGTGCGCGAGGCGATCTCCAAGTTGCAGGCCTCGGGGCTGGTGGAGACGCGCCATGGCATCGGCACTTTCGTCATCGAGCGTGCAGCGGAGCAGGGCCTGCGCCTGAACGTCGATACGGCGCTCGGCGTGCGCAGCATTCTCGAATTGCGCATGGGCCTGGAGACGCAAGCGGCGGCGCTGGCGGCGCAGCGGCGCAGTGAGCAGCAGGTGCAGCAGATGCGTCAGGCGCTGGATGACTATCAACGGCTGCTGGCGAACAACGATAGTTGCGTGGAAGCCGATCGGCGTTTTCATCTGCTGATCGCCGAGGCCACCGGCAACGCTTGTTTCAGCGAGATCATGCAGCACCTGGGCAGTGCGATGATCCCGCGCAATCGCCTGAATGCTGCCGAGCGCGGCGCGGCGGATCTGAGCAAGCTCGGGCACTTGGCCAATCTGGAACACGAGGCGATTCTGAATGCGATCAAGCGTCAGGACGCCGATGCCGCCCGTGCCGCGATGTGGCTGCACCTGACCAACAGTCGCGATCGCTTTACCGCCCAAGGCTGATGCCGCTGGTCTGATCTACCGCACGCCCTCAGCACCCGCGCTTCCAAGTAATACGCCCCGGATAATCCGGGCCAGTATTGTGAGGTGCAGCATGGCTGATGACTCGCTTGTTCCCGGTGGCATGGCGCCCACCGACCAGACCCGCCCCGTATCCGGCACCGACGAGCCGACCCTGAGCGATCACGATGCACCGCCGGGCATGGATCCGGGGCGCGATCCGCTGAGCGATGCCGACCGCCCGGATGACTGGAAGGATCCGCCGGATGACGAGGATGTACCCCCGGCGGATGAGCCGACACCGTTGTCGGATGATATGCGCTGAGGTCTGGATTATTCATTGAGTGGGCCGGCCTCTTCGCGAGCAGGCTCGCTCCCACAGGGAGTTTGTGTCATCCACTGTGGGAGCGAGCCTGCTTGCGAAGACGGCATCGGCTTCACAGCAGATTCAAGCCTTGCTCTCAGCTGCTCGAACGACGCCAACCCCACGCTCCAGATTCAATGCCAACACACTGATCAACACCACCATCGCCCCCATCAGTACCATCAACGTCGGCCGTTCACCCAGTCCCCAAGACGCAATTCCCATGGCCGTCGGCGGTATCAGATACAAGGTCATCGTCGCCCGACTCAAGTCCACATGCTTGAGCACGAAACCCCAGGCCAGATACGCCAGTGCGCTGGGAAACACCCCCAACATCAGCACCGCCCACTGCGCACGCGGCGGCGCCTGCATCACGGCGTCAGCCAGCCCCGGCAGATAAATCAGCAACAGCAACGTCCCCGACCACACCGCGTAGCAGCCCAGACTGAAACCGTCGTAGCGCCGCGCATGATGCTTTTGCAGGGCGAAATAGAGGCTCCAGGAAAGCGCCGCCAACAAGATCAACAAGCCATGGGCATTGATAGCGCCCATGCCCTTGTCGCCGCTGACTACGATCACCACGCCGACAAATCCAAGCAGCACACAGCTCCAACGCCAGGCGCTGACGCGTTCCTTGAACACAAAGCACGCCAGCAGCGTGCTGAATAACGGGCTCGATTGCGCCAGCACGCTGGAAGCCCCGGCACTGATGCCTTGCTGGCCGATGTTCAGGGCGACGTGATGCAGGCTGACGGCGAAGAAGCCCAAGGCAAACAGTAACGGCACATCGCGCCACTGCGGCAGGCGAATGCCTTTGAAAATTGCGATCAGCGCCATCAACAGCGACGCCAGCAGAAAACGCAGCAAGGCCAGATGTCCGGGCTCATACCCTTGCAAGCCGATGTGAATGCCGGTGGGCGAATAACCCCAGCAGCCGACGACAAACGCCATGGCCAGGATGATTTTGCAGGTAGAAGTGGAAGTCATGATCGAGGCACCAGGGCAGTGGATGCGCCGAGTATCCGGGCGCCCGATCATTCGCCACAACTGACTTATACTGCGCTGACTGTTCACTCAGAGTGATGATTATGGAGCTGGCGCAAATCCGCATGTTCAAGACTGTGGCCGAGGTCGGCAGCATTGCCCGGGCCGCCGAAAAGCTGTTCTGCGTGCCGTCGAACATCACTGCGCGGATCAAAGCGCTGGAGGCCGAGTTGGGCGTGGCGCTGTTCTTGCGCGAGGGGCGCGGACTGCGCATCAGCCCGGCGGGGCAGACCTTTCTGGTTTATGCGGAAAAGATTCTGGCGCTGACCGTCGAAGCCAAACGCGCGCTCGACCCTGCCGCCGAGCCGTCCGGACCGCTGCGCATCGGCGCCATCGAGTCTTCGGCGACCGGGCGCTTGCCGCGCCTGCTGGCGAAATTCCACAAGCGCTACCCGCAAGTGGCACTGGAACTTACCACCGGCACCTGGAGCCAGTTGCTCGACGACACCGTCAACCATCGCCTTGATGGCGCGATCGTGGCGGTAGATGTCGAACGTGCTCAGCTCAAACGCACGCCGATGTATCGAGAGGAATTGTTACTGATCGCCTCGACTTCAGTCGGCCCGGTGCGCGACATCGCGGATCTGCAAGACAAAACCCTGTTCATGTGGCCACCGGGTTGCCCATACCGCGCGGCACTTGAGCATTGGTTGCTGCGCCGAGGGCAGGCGCTGCCGATTGTCAGTCTGGCCAGTTACGGAGCGATTGTCGGCTGCGTCAGCGCCGGTGCCGGGGTGGCGCTGGTGCCCAGGGGCGTGTTCGAGCAGTACGCCAAAGGCGCGGGCTGCGAGGGTCATGAATTTGCCGAACTGACGGCGATCGAGAATTTGTTTTACTGGCATGAGAATGCCGGTGTGCACCCGGCGCGGGAGGCGTTTGTGGCGATGTTACGGGAAGAGTTTGCCCAATAGACAAGCGGCCCTCACCCCAGCCCTCTCCCGGAGGGAGAGGGGGTCGACCGAGGTGTCTTGCGTCAGACATCGACCTGAAAGTCCGAGCCGATCATGCATTCACGAGCACAACCAGCGCTGCGTAGTTTGCGGATTCAGCGGTCCCGGTTCAGGTCAGCGTACCTCTGAAATATCCCCCGATCAGTCCCCTCTCCCTCTGGGAGAGGGCTAGGGTGAGGGGCTTTTCAGGTCCGCGGCAAATCCCGCATCAACAACCCAAAGCGCAAATCCACCGCATCCGGTATCGGCACGTACACCGTATGCCCGTCCCCCGGCGCCACTTCGATCGCTTGGCCGCTGACACTCTGCAATTCATGCAGATCAAAATGGAAATTGCCCTTGGGCGTCATCAGTTCCAGATGATCGCCCACGGCAAAACGATTCTTCACTTTCACTTCGGCCAGGCGATCCCGGCGCTCGCCGGTCAGCTCGCCAACGAACTGCTGACGCTCCGACACCGAACTGCCGTGCTGATAATTCTGATATTCGTCGTGCACATGCCGGCGCAGAAAACCTTCGGTGTAGCCGCGCTGGGCCAGCGATTCCAGATCCAGCATCAGGCTGCGATCGAACGCGCGCCCGGCCACGGCATCATCGATCGCCCGGCGATATACCTGGGTGGTGCGTGCGCAGTAGAAATGCGATTTGGTCCGGCCTTCGATCTTCAATGAATGCACACCCATGCGCGTCAGCCGTTCGACATGCTGCACCGCGCGCAGGTCCTTGGCGTTCATGATGTAGGTGCCGTGTTCGTCTTCGAAAGCCGGCATCAATTCGTCGGGGCGGTTGGCTTCCTGCAACAGGAAGACCTGATCGGTCGGTGCGCCGAGGCCCAGCGTCGGCTCGGGCTGAAAGGTCTGGACGATCTCGCCGAGCTGGTTTTCCGTGGCTTCCTGCGCAGTGTACTTCCAGCGGCAGGCGTTGGTGCAGGTGCCCTGATTGGCATCGCGTTTGTTCATGTAACCGGAAAGCAGGCAGCGCCCGGAATAGGCCATGCATAGCGCGCCGTGCACGAACACTTCCAGCTCCATGCCCGGCACCTGCTCGCGGATTTCGCCGATCTCTTCCAGCGACAATTCGCGCGACAGAATGATCCGGCTCAATCCCTGTTGCTGCCAGAACTCGACGCTCGCCCAATTCACCGTGTTGGCCTGCACCGAAAGATGAATCGGCATCTGCGCAAAATGCCGGCGCACCAGCATGATCAGGCCCGGGTCGGACATGATCAGCGCATCCGGGGCCATCTCGATCACCGGCGCCAGATCCTTGAGAAACGTCTTCAGCTTGGCGTTGTGCGGGGCGATGTTGACCACCACGTAGAAGCGCTTGCCCTGCGCCTGCGCCTCACGGATGCCCAGCGCCAGGTTGGCGTGGTCGAATTCGTTGTTGCGCACCCGCAGGCTGTAGCGCGGCTGGCCGGCGTAGACCGCATCGGCGCCATAAGCGAAGGCGTAACGCATGTTTTTCAGGGTGCCGGCGGGGGCGAGAAGCTCGGGGGCGATGAGAGTCTGCATTTGGGTGTCGGTCGCAAAAGCCGCGCAGGGTAGGGCAGCTGTTGCGAGGGTTTATTGATCTGGATCTATGCTCCATGAATAAACATGGCACTCGCGCGCTCGGCGGCTGACTAAGTGGGGCGGGCGTGCGTGACGCCTGACTGACATGGACCGGATATGAACGAAAAGAGTCTGCAATTCAAATCCCTGACAGTGCTGCTGGTGCTGGTCACGGTGGCCTTTATCTGGATTCTGCTGCCGTTCTACGGCGCGGTGTTCTGGGCTGTCATCCTCGGCATTCTGTTTGCGCCGGTACAGCGCAGGTTGCAGCAGAAGTTCGGTTTGCAACGCAACGTGACGTCGCTGTGCACCTTGAGCCTGTGCCTGGTGATCGCGATTCTGCCGGTGATCATCGTCAGCATCCTGCTGGTCCAGGAAGGCGCGACGGTCTACAAGAACATTGAAAGCGGCGAGCTGGACATCGCTGCGTATCTGGCGCAGTTCAAGCACAGCCTGCCGCCGTACTTTCAGCACTTGCTCGACCGCTTCGGCATGGGCGAACTCGACAGCTTGCGCGAGAAGATCGTCAAAGCGGCGATGCAGGGCAGCCAGGCGCTGGCGACTCAGGCGTTCAGTTTCGGCCAGGGCACGTTCGAATTCGTGGTGAGCTTTTTCATCATGCTGTATCTGCTGTTTTTCTTTCTGCGCGACGGCGCCGAGCTGGCGCGCAAGATGCGCACTGCCGTGCCGCTGGAAGAAAACCACAAGCGCCGCCTGCAACTGAAGTTCAACCGCGTGGTGCGCGCCACGGTCAAGGGCAACGTGGTGGTGGCCGTGACCCAAGGTGCGCTGGGTGGGCTGATTTTCTGGTTTCTCGACATTCCCAGCGCATTGCTCTGGGCGGTACTGATGGCGTTTCTGTCGCTGTTGCCAGCGGTGGGCGCGGGGATTGTCTGGGCGCCGGTGGCGGTGTACTTCCTGCTCAGCGGCATGATCTGGCAGGGTGTGGTGCTGGGCTTGTTCGGCGTATTCGTGATCGGCCTGGTCGATAACGTGCTGCGCCCGATTCTGGTGGGCAAGGATACGAAAATGCCCGATTACCTGATTCTGGTTTCCACCCTCGGCGGCCTCGCGGTCTTCGGCCTCAACGGCTTTGTGATCGGGCCGCTGATTGCCGCATTGTTCCTGTCGAGCTGGGCGCTGTTCGTCGAGACCAAGCCCAAGGTGCAGCTGCCTTAGGCATGAAACGTGTTGCTGGCGACCTGTTGCGACAAGGCCTGCGCTGCTGGCAACGAGGTGAGCGGGCCGCTGATCGGCTCGCCATCGCGCACCAGATACCAGCAAGCGAGCAAACCGGATGCACGCAGCGAAGCGGGAACTGCGCTGCCGATCACCGACATGATTTGAACCTGTGCCATGGGAAAACCTCCATCAAGCTGATGGGGCTACCTTAGGGATTTGCCGGCACGACGGACAATCAACGCTTTCGATAGTGGTCATTGATGCCAGTGAGGTCTGGCGTCATTCGACCACTTGATCGAGCATGTGCATGACTTCGCGCTCATTGAGCAGGCCCTTGTGCACGAGGTTTTCGGCGAGCAGGGACAGCAGCTTGGCGCAGCGATGGCCTTCCAGATGCTTGAGCTCGGTAAGTGCGCTGTACACCTTGCTCGAGGTGCACAGACCGACTATGCGGTGCGGGTTTTGTGTGGGCATACAGTCGTCCTTGTTGTTATCGATCTGTTGTTTACGGACGGATTCAGATTGCGGTTCCGTCATGACAAAGCGGTGACCGTTTGATGAAAAAAAGCACGACGGTCGATTCCATCATGCCGACTTTAGCTGCTCGCACTGTCCTCACAGCGACCTTGACGCGATTTTTTCAGACCTTCGCCGACCAGCGGTCATAAAAAAGCCCCGCTCGAAAGCAGGGCTCTGTGTTGCGCTTACCAGCGTGGACCGCCGTAGTAGCCATGCGGGCCGCCGTAATAGCCGTGGGGCCGACCGTAATAACCACGAGGCGGGCCGTAATAGACGGGGGCTGGCTGCACGTAGACCGGTTGTTGTACATACACCGGCGCCGGCTGGTAATAGACCGGTGGCGGCGGTTGCTGCACGTAGACCGGTTGCGGCTGCACATAAACCGGTTGTTGCTGCACATACACCGGCCGATCCTGGTTGATCAGTGCCGAGCCGATGATGGCCGAGCCGACGATCGCGCCAAACACTGCAGGGCCCTGCCAGCCATGGCCACCACCCGCTTCAGCCTGGCCGGTGACGGCAAGTGCGCCAATCAACAAAGCCATGATGGGAAGTTTACGAATCATGATAAGTCCTCGGTTCTTCGACCCGGCGCCGCGGCCTGAATCAGGCCCACAGTTGTCGCGGGGATACAGCTAAGACAGCAAAAATGCGAAATTCAGCACAGCCGCTGGGTAAATTTTGTGTAAGGTCTGTAGCGGCTTCTTTACCCGGCTGCGCGGCGCCACAAACAAGCCTCAATGATGATTCAGAACCCGGTGGGCTGGCCAATCCCGTCCATCCGAAAGTGCGTTTGAAGGAGAAGTTTCATGCAGATGAACCCGAACAAAGACACCCAATTGTGCATGTCCCTGTCCGGGCGCCCGGGGAATTTCGGTCTGCGTTTTCACAACCATTTGTATGAACAGCTGGGCCTGAATTTCTACTACAAGGCGTTCAGCAGCCAGGACCTGACCGGCGCGGTCGGTGGCATCCGAGCGCTGGGCATTCGCGGCTGCGGCGTGTCGATGCCGTTCAAGGAAGCCTGCATTGCGCTGGTCGATGAGCTGGATGCGTCGGCGGCGGCGATCCAGTCGATCAACACCATCGTCAACACTGGCGGCCACCTCAAGGCCTACAACACCGATTACATCGCCGTCGCGCAATTGCTGGAAAGCCACGCGGTGCCGAAAGATTCGACCTTCGCCCTGCGTGGCAGCGGCGGCATGGCCAAAGCGGTGGCCAGCGCCCTGCGCGATGGTGGCTACAAGAACGGTTTGATTGTCGCCCGTAACGAGCGCGCCGGCCGCGCCCTGGCGGATTCGCTGGTTTATCGCTGGCAGGCCGAGCTGGGTGACGAGCGCCCGCAGATGCTGATCAATGTCACCCCGGTAGGCATGGACGGCGGGCCGGAGGCGGGGCAACTGGCGTTCGAGCCTGAAGTAATCAAAGCGGCTGAGACTGTATTCGACGTGGTGGCGATCCCTTCGGAAACGCCGCTGATCGTGCGGGCGCGGGCCGAGGGCAAGCGAGTGATCACCGGGCTTGAGGTGATTGCGATTCAGGCGCTGGAGCAGTTCGTGCTGTACACCGGAGTGCGGCCGAATGAGGCGCAATTTGCGGCGGCGGTGGATTTTGCGCGCAGCTGATTGATCTTTTAGTGGCTGGGCTGGCCTCTTCGCGAGCAGGCTCGCTCCCACAGGTTGAGCTGGAATGCGATTGAATGTGGGAGCGAGCCTGCTCGCGAAGGCGGCGCTGCGGTTCTGGATCACTATCTATAATCCTCGCCAGCACGCACAGACGTGCCCACCACAAAAACCATAACCGAGGCCGCCCATGCATCCGCCCATCCTCAACCTGAACGAGGTCGAACTCGAAGCCCTTCCCGAAGCCCTGGCCCCTGCAGGCGACACTGCCGGGCGTTATCAGCAGCGTATCGCGCGGATCGGTCAGCAACTCGGTGCGCAGAAACTCGGTTATCGCCTGTATGCGCTGCCAGCGGGCATGCGCGGCAGTCCGTTCCACAGCCATCGGGTCAATGAGGAGATGTTCTACGTGGTGGCCGGGGAGGGCGAGGTACGCCTGGGAGGCGAGCGTTTTCCGATCCGCGCCGGTGATGTGATCGCCTGCCCACCGGGCGGACCCGAGAAGGCACATCAGATCATCAATACCGGCGCGGGCGAACTGCGTTATCTGGCGGTGAGCACTCAGCAGCAGCCGGAGATCTGCGAGTATCCGGACTCGAACAAGTATGCGGTGATGTATAATTTCACGGTGGATGCCGACGGCAATGCCTCGGGCTTTGTCGCTGTCGCGCGGCAGGTGGATGGGGTGGATTATTGGGATGGGGAATGAAGCGGGCAGCTGAATATCGCGCAGACCCTGTGGGAGCGAGCCTGCTCGCGAAGGCGGCGGGTCATCCGAGATCGTGGTGACTGACACTACGCTTTCGCGAGCAGGCTCGCTCCCACAATGGCTTTGCGGTGGTTATTCGAGGCGGGCCAGGCGTTCTTCCAGCGCCGCGATGCGGGCCTCGAGTTCTTCGATACGCTCCAGTGAAACGCCACCGCTCGATCGCTCTCCGGGATTCTGCCGCGCCGCCAGGATCGCTTCGATATCTGCCGGATCGCCCAAGGCATGGGTATAACGATCCTCGCGCTGCCCGGCCTGACGCGGAATCAATACCGCCAGTCCGCGTGCAATCAGGCGTTCGAGCTGATGCACGACTTGCTCGGCGTCTTCGAACTCGTGCATGCGCCCGCTGCGGGTCAGCAGTTCGTTGACGGTCTGCGGACCGCGCAGAAACATCAGACCCGTCAGAATCACCTGCGCCGGCACCAGTTCCAGCGCCTTGTCGACCTTGTGCTCCCAGCGGTCGGCACGGCTGCCCATTACCAGCCGGGTAAAGCCACGACCCTCCAGAGCGCGCAAGCTCTGGCCGACCTGGCCCTGATTGAGGTTCATCACCGGTTCGCGGCTGGTTTTCTGATTGCAGGCCAGCACCAGCGCGTTGAGGGTCAGCGGATAGGTTTCCGGGCTGGTGGCCTGTTTTTCGATCAGCGCACCGAGAATGCGGATTTCCGTGGCATTGAGCCGTGGCTGGTCGGAGGTGGATTCTTGTTCGTTGCTCATCGCGCGTTCCCTCTGCAGTCGAAGCCGCCTAGCCTAATCCTTGCCAAACAAAAGGCAAGCCGTGTGCTCATCAAGCATGGCTATAATCGCCACCACGTATTACCCAGCCATCACATGAGATTGCCATGACCATTTCACTGTACGCCGCATCCGTCCCGGTTTTTCAACAAATGCTCAACGCCCTGAGCGATGTGCTGAAAAAGGCCGAAGCCCACGCCAGCGCGAAAAACATCGACCAGAGCGTCTTCCTGCAAGCGCGTCTGTACCCGGACATGTTCCCGCTGGTGCGTCAGGTGCAGATCGCCGTGGATTTCGCCAAAGGCGTGTCGGCGCGTCTGGCCGAAGTCGAACTGCCGAAGTACGACGACACTGAAACCACCTTCGCCGAACTGCAAGCGCTGATCGCCAAGGTTCTGGCCTTCATTGGCGAGATCAAGCCAGAGCAGATCGACGGCAAGGAAGGCATCGAAATCGTGACCCGTCCGGGTACGCCGAAAGAGAAGCGCTTCAGTGGTCAGGCGTATCTGCTGACTTACGGCTTGCCGCAGTTCTTCTTCCACGTCACCACCACCTATGCGTTGCTGCGTCATAACGGCGTTGAAGTGGGCAAGCGCGATTACATGGGCGCGTTCTAAACACCCCGATACGAAAAAGCCCGCCAAGGTTCGCGCCTTGGCGGGCTTTTGTTTTTCTGTGGGAGCGAGCCTGCTCGCGAATGCGGCGTATCAGGCGCTATTAATGCTGAATGTCTCGCCCCTTTCGCGAGCAGGCTCGCTCCCACAAGGTAAGGCGGTTACGCCGTACGCTGAGCCTTCTCTTCTTCGCCCAGGCAAGCCGCCGCGGTAAACAGCACGTCAGTCGACGAGTTCAGCGCGGTCTCCGCCGAATCCTGCAGCACGCCAATAATGAAGCCCACCGCCACGACCTGCATGGCAATCTCGCTCGGGATGCCGAACAGGCTGCACGCCAGCGGAATCAGCAGCAGCGAACCACCGGCCACACCCGAAGCGCCACAGGCGCAAATCGCGGCGACGACGCTGAGCAGGATTGCGGTCGGAATGTCCACGGCGATGCCCAAAGTGTGCACCGCCGCCAAGGCCAGTACGGTAATGGTGATCGCCGCACCGGCCATGTTGATGGTGGCGCCGAGCGGGATCGATACCGAGTAGGTGTCTTCGTGCAGGCCCAGGCGCTTGCTCAATTCCAGGTTGACCGGAATGTTCGCCGCCGAGCTGCGGGTGAAGAACGCGGTGATACCGCTTTCGCGCAGGCACATCAGGGTCAACGGGTACGGATTGCGGCGCAGCTTCCAGAACACGATCAGCGGGTTCATCACCAGCGCGACAAACAGCATGCAGCCCAGCAGCACCGCCAGCAGGTGCGCGTAGCCGAGCAGCGCGCCGAAACCGGAGGTGGCCAGTGTCGACGCGACCAGGCCAAAGATGCCCAGGGGTGCGAAGCGAATGACCACGCGGACGATCACGGTGACGCCGTTGGACAAGTCACCGAGCACTTCGCGAGTGGTGTCGCCAGCGTGGCGGATGGCAATGCCCATGCCGATCGCCCAAGCCAGAATGCCGATGAAGTTGGCATTCATCAGCGCGCTGACCGGGTTATCGACGACGCTCAGCAACAGGCTTTGCAGCACTTCGCCGATGCCGCCAGGCGCAGTTACGGCAACGTTTTCGGTCGATAGCACCAGATTCGACGGGAACGCCATGCTGGCGACCACGGCCACCACCGCAGCGCTGAATGTACCCAGCAGGTAAAGGAACAGGATCGGCCGGATGTGGGTTTCCTGACCGTGCTTGTGGTTGGCGATCGAGGCCATCACCAGCACGAACACCAGAATCGGCGCCACGGCTTTCAACGCCGAGACAAACACCTTGCCGATGAACGCGGTGGACTTCGCCAGCTCCGGTGCAATCAGGGCCAGGGCAATACCGGCGATCAGACCAATGACGATCTGGCTGACCAGACTCAGGCGTTTCAGGCGTTGCAGTAACGAAGGGGATGAAGCGGTCATAACGGCATCTCTGTTTTTTATAGGGTGCGAAGCGTCGTGGGCAGTCACGAAACGCCTGTCGAAGTGACATCAACGCCGCCAAACGGCACGTTGAACAGCTGTACGATTTTCAGGGCGCGGACTTTATCACAGCGTAGGCGTGAACCTTCAGGCCTGTGACGATCTGCCACCGGATCGGCCCGGCAGATCGGCAGTTTTGGGCAACTCAGTGCCGGCACAGTCTGTTAAGCTTCGCCATCCTCATTTTCAAGTTCTGCCAGCGGGCCTCCGGGTCAACGCTGGTGTCGTCGTTTTGCTGGAGTTGCGCATGCTGTTGCCTATTCTTCTGTTGTCCGCCGCCGGGTTCACGGTGCTGACCACGGAATTCGTCATTGTCGGCCTGTTGCCGGCGATCGCCCGAGACCTCGAAGTCAGCATCCCGCAAGCCGGGCTGCTGGTGACCTTGTTCGCCTTCACCGTGGCGCTGTTCGGCCCGTTCCTGACCGCCTATTTCGCCCGTTTTGAACGGCGCAAACTGTTCATCAGCATTCTGATCATGTTCGGTCTGGCCAATACCGTTGCAGCGTTGGCGCCGAATATCTGGGTGATGGCCATCGCGCGTCTGATTCCGGCGTTGGGTTTGCCGGTGTTCTGGGCATTGGCCAGTGAAACCGCCGTCGACATCGTCGGCCCGGATTTCGCCGGCCGCGCCATCGCCAAGATCGGCTTCGGCATCGTCTGCGCCACTGTGTTCGGCATTCCGGTCGGCACGCTGATTTCCGACGCGTTCGGCTGGCGCAGCGCATTCGGCATTCTGGCGCTGATCGCGTTTGCCAAAGCCTTGCTGCTGTTTGTCTACCTGCCGAAAACCAGTCTGCACCAGCATCAGGTCAGCTTCCGTTCGCAGTTCAAGATCCTGCGCAGCCCGCTGATGCTCGGCCATATCTTGTTGTCGATTCTGGTGTTCAGCGGCATGTTCACCGCTTACACCTACCTTGCTGACATCCTCGAACGACTTGCCGGTTTCAACGGCACCGTGGTCGGCTGGTGCCTGATGGCGTTTGGCGCAGTCGGGCTGGTCGGCAACTCGCTCGGCGGGCGTGCGGTGGATCGGCATCCGCTGGGGGCGTCGGTGTTGTTTTGTGCGTTCATGATCGCCGGTATGGTTTCGCTGGTGCCGAACATTCATTCGCCAGTCGGCCTGGCGGTGGCGATGGGCATTTGGGGCGTAACCCAGGCGGCGTTGTTCCTGGTCAGCCATGTGCGCCTGATGAAAGCCGCGCCGGAAGCGCCGGCCTTCGCCGCGTCACTGAACATCGCCGGGGCCAATCTCGGCATCGGCCTGGGCGCGATGGTCGGCGGCCGGGTGATCGACAGTGCCGGGCTGGGCTTCCTTGGCTTTGCCGCTGCCGGCTTCATTTTGCTTTCGGTGTTCCTCGCCATGGTGCTGATGACGCTGAAGCCGCGGGAAGTCTGCGCTTCATAACCCGGTAAACAGCTCGCGTCGGGCACCCTCGGTAATCGCTACGATGCCAGGGTGCTTGACCTTGCGCTCCACCGAGATGGCATAGAACGACTCGCTCACGGCGTCGGTCTGGCCGATCAACTCGACGCCGTACTGGCGCTTCACTTCCTCGGCAATCACGCTCGGACCGATAAAGATCCCGCTGCCGGATTGGCCGAAGGCCTGCATCAAAGCACTGTCATCGAATTCGCCCACAATCTGCGGCTGGATCTGCTGTTCGGCGAACCAGCGCTGCAAACGGCTGCGCACTACGGTTTCCGCGCCGGGAATCAGCAACGGTGCGCCGTGCAGGCTGCGCGGGAAATCCTGGCCATACTGCGCGGCAAGTTCGGCGGTGGCGAAGAAGCTGATCCCGCACTCACCGAGCTTCTGGCTGTAGCCTTTGATGTCCAGATGCGAAGGCATCGGACTGTCGGAAATCACCAGATCCAGACGCTGGATGGCCAGATCAGCGAGCAGGCGTTCGAGTTTGTCTTCGCGACAGGTGATGCGCAGCGGCTCGCTCAATTCCATGGTCGGCGCGATCAGGCGATAAACAATGGATTTGGGCACCACGTCGGCCACGCCGACGCGAAAGAGGATCTGCTGTTCGTTGGGCTGCGCACGCAGCATCAGTTCCAGCTCGCCGCCCAACTGAAACATCTGCTCGGTGTAGGGCAGGGCCTGGCGCCCGGCTTCGGTGAGTTCCAACTGGCGGCCAACCCGGCGAAACAATTCCACGCCATAGGTTTGTTCAAGCAGTGAGATCTGTCCGCTGATGGTCTGTGGCGTCAGGTTCAGCTGCTCGCAGGCGCGGACGATGCTGCCGGTTTTGGCCACAACCCAGAAGTAATGCAGTTGTCGGTAATTAAGCATATCAGTCGCCACTTCGTGAAAACCGAAGTATAGCCGCTAAAAATACGAATTTTCCTGAAGTGTTCATCTCCCTAGAATGCCCAGCCATCGACGGCCGGTGTGTGCGCCTGTCTGTTCATTCGAAGGAAACCTTATGAAATACACATTTCCCGCAGTGATGTTTGCGTCTTTACTGGTTCTGGCCGGTTGTGATCAGGCGGAAAAAAGCGCTCAGCAACTGATGGGCGCGGCGGCTGAAACTGCCAAGCAAGCGATTGACGACACCCATAAAGCCGCTGAGCAAGCGCTCAGTGATGCCACCGGTGGTTTGATCGAGAAAAAAGAAACCCCGGAAAAACACGCGGAAGAATCCGAATCTTCCTCCAAGACCATCTAAACCGTCTTACACAGAGTCAGGACTGACCCATGGAATATCTGTTAGAACTCGCCGCCAGCCCCACCGCTTGGGTTGCTTTGGCCACACTGGTGGTAATGGAAATCGTGCTTGGCATCGATAACCTGATCTTTATTTCGATCCTGACCAACAAGCTGCCCGAACAGCATCGGCAGAAGGCGCGCCGTATCGGTATCGGCATGGCCCTGATTCTGCGTCTGGCACTGCTGAGCACCATCGCGTTCATCGTGCAGTTGACCGAGCCTGTGATCGAAATCCTTGGCCAGGCGTTCTCCTGGAAGGACATGATCCTGATCGCCGGTGGCCTGTTCCTGGTGTGGAAAGCAACGACCGAGATCCATCACAGCATGGACCCGTCGCCGGAAGACCCGAAGACCGCGACTTCCACCGTAACCCTGGGTTTTGCCGCGGCTATCGGTCAGATCCTGATGCTCGACATGGTGTTCTCGATCGACAGCATCATTACCGCTGTCGGCATGACCGAACACTTGCCGATCATGATCATCGCGGTGGTGGTGTCGGTGCTGGTGATGCTGCTCGCGGCTGATCCGCTGGCCAAGTTCATCAACGACAACCCGACCGTGGTCATGCTGGCGCTGGGCTTCCTGATCATGATCGGCATGACGCTGATCGCCGAAGGCTTCGGCGCCCACGTACCTAAAGGTTATGTGTACGCGGCCATGGCGTTCTCGGCCGGTATCGAAGTGTTGAACATGCTGTCGCGCCGGGCGAAGCAGAAGAAGGTTGCTCAGCAGGCGTAATTGCTGAGAACACAAAAAACCGCCTGGGCTGGTTGAGCTCAGGCGGTTTTTTATTCACCTTTTGCTGAGTTGTCGAGAGCTTGGTGCTGCTGAGCGCTCTCATAAGGGGAAGACCTTGTTGGTCTTCAATGCGCAGCAATGTGCCGCACTGGGTGCTTCTCTGTCTTCTCCACCGGCATCGTCTGCACCGGATGATGATGGCGTCGCGAAATCCGCAGCACGCCCCACAACATGGCAGTCGCCACGGCCAGCCAGCCGGCTATCAACATCACAATGGTCATGGTCAGGCTCATTGGTGCCTCCTCTTCGCCCTGCATCGGGCGCCCGCTTTTCGCAATTCGCTCTATTTCAGTGACAGTCTAGTCAATGGGGTGTTTCAAGCTATTGACCAAAGGTCGTTAGTCACCAATCAGTTTGCTCTATGCAATCGCAGAGTCTGCGGTTTAAGGCTATACCGCAGGCTGGTGCGGCTCTATGATCGCTGGCGTTGCCGGAACACGATGACCGGCGTCTGGAAGAGAGTGACGATGGTGCAGGTATTTTCTCGAGTGCGTGGAGCGTTGCTTGCCGGCGCTTGCGCAGTGTTGCTGAGCGGATGTGCGGGCAACGTAGCGCCAGAAGTCAAGCGCTTGCCGGAGCGGGTTGAACTCAGCGGCACCTTTTATCGTGGCGAAGCCAATCAGAGCGGGCCGCAGGTGCTCGCCAGTCTGCTGTCGCAACAAGGCATCGTCATCACCCCGGGCCTTCTGGAAAAACCGCTGCACTTGCCGGGCGCTGAGGACAAGCTGCAGCAGAACATGCAGAACCTCGCCCGCGAATACGGTCTGGTGGTTTATCCGCTCGACAGCAAGCTGCCAGCCTTGCTGACACAGGTCGCAGCGGGCTATCCGGTCATGGTGCGTTTCAGCGAAGGTTCAGCATTCTGGGCCGAGCCGCGTTACGCGATCCTGTCCGGCTACGATCGCAATAAGCAGAAGGTCCTGCTGCGCGCCGGCATGAATCGTCGGCAGTTGATGGATTTCGGCAGCTTTCAAGCAGCGCTCGACAAGGCCGGTGGCTGGGCGATCCTGATTCAGAAACCGTCGCAGATTCCGGCATCTGTCGACCGCTCCCGTTGGCTGAAAGCCGCCGATGAGCTGGCGCAGGCCGGTGAAGAAAACGCTGCGGCGCAGGCGCGTAAGGCTCTCGCGGCGCAATAAACCTCCGTTCGTCATCTGCCGGGCACGACTGCGCCCGGCGAGCCTCTGAAGATTAATGCCCGTGCTTCGCGGGTGAATCAAGGAGGCAACATGGCAGATTCCCCAAACCCGAAAGGCCCACACTCGTCCGAACATTCCTCGGGCGATGATCTGGGCTTCGATCCGGATTCGCCGGACCTCGACGATCCGCAAGTTGATCCGGTCGGTCCGGCGAAAGCCCCGCTGGATGTCGAGCCCGGTGAAGATCCGAAGAAACCGGCCAAGCCCTATGATCCGTTAGCCGATCTGAAACCTTGATGTGAGGTGCGTATGAGTACCGATTCAAGCTTCGATGACCACAAACCTGACAGCGTACCGACCACGCCGGAGCCGGAGGTTGATCCGGTGCTGGACCCGGACAGCCCGATGCGCGACCCGATGGCGCGGCCAAATGTGCTGACGCCGGAGGTTTCGCCAGAGCCGAGCTCGGGCGATGGTATCCCCGATGACGACAAAATGCCGCTGCCCAACGACTGATGCGCAGACGGAAAAAAGCCCCGAACATTCGGGGCTTTTTCATGATCGCTGAATCTACTTCGCCGCCTCGACCACGCCGCTCTGACGGCTCTTGAGGTTCTTGTCGGCTTTGTACTGCTGTGCCACCGCTGGAACACTGGCGCTGCGCCCGGTTTCCACCCAGCTGCGGATACGGCTGGCGTCGGCAAAATGCGTGTATTTGCCAAACGCATCGAGAATCACCAGGGCGACCGGACGGTTGCCCATCTTCGTCACCAGCACCAGGCAATGGCCGGCCGGGTTGGTAAAACCGGTCTTGGTAATCTTGATGTCCCAATCGGCCTTATTGACCAAGTGGTCGGTATTGCGAAAGCCCAAGGTGTAATTGGGCTTGCGGAACGCCACGGTCTTTTCCTTGGTGGTGGTCAGTTGCACCAGAAGTGGTTGCTTGTGCGCGGCCACCAGCAATTTGCTCAGGTCGCGGGCGGTGGAAACGTTGCGCTCCGACAAGCCGGTCGGCTCGACAAAGTGCGTGCTGGTCATGCCCAGTGCCTTGGCCTTGGCGTTCATTGCCGCGATAAAAGCAGCGTAGCCGCCCGGATAGTGATGGGCGAGGCTGGCGGCAGCGCGGTTTTCCGAGGACATCAAGGCGATCAGCAGCATCTCGCGGCGCGGCAGCTCACTCTTGAGTTTGACCCGGGAGAACACACCCTTCATTTCCGGAGTGTTCCTGATGTCGACATCGATCCATTCGTCCATGTTCTGTCGAGCTTCTACCACGACCAGGCCCGTCATCAGCTTGCTGACGGAAGCGATCGGCACGATCACGTCAGGGTTGCTGGAATAGATGACTTTATTGGTCTGCATATCCATGAGCAGGGCGCTGCCGGACGCGATCTTCAATGTCGAAGCGTCACGTGGAGCAGCGGTGGTTTCCGCAGCGTTGATCGTTGGCGTGATGAATGTGCCTGTAACAGCAAACAACAGGCTCAGAATCGAGAGACGAATTTTCACGCGGGCGAACTCTAAAAGGTTGGATATATCGTTAGTTTGTAACGGGTTATTTCTTAAAACCGGCGCATTTTAGGAGTATGGCTGAAGAACTGTCGATGGTTGTTTGAAAGACCTGAAAATCTCGTGAAAAGGCCTGTAAAAAGAGCGGTTTCCGGCGAACGGTTGAAGTTTTTTCTCAGGCATGAAAAACCCCGCACGAGGCGGGGTTCTGGTGCAGCGGAAAAATTCGATCAGACGTGCAGTGTTTCTGCGGCGTAGAGCGTGTTTTCCAGCAGGCAGGCGCGGGTCATCGGGCCAACGCCGCCCGGTACCGGGGTGATCCAGCCGGCGCGGGGCAGGGCGGTTTCGTAGACAACGTCACCGACCAGTTTGCCGTCGTCCTGACGGTTGATGCCGACGTCGATCACGATCGCGCCTTCCTTGATCCACTCGCCCTTGACCAGGCCCGGCTTGCCGGCGGCAACGACCACCAGATCAGCGCGGCCGACGTGGCCCGCCAGATCCTTGGTGAAGCGGTGAGTCACGGTGACGGTGCAGCCGGCCAGCAGCAATTCCATGGCCATCGGGCGACCGACGATATTCGAGGCGCCCACGACTACCGCGTCCATCCCGTAAAGATCAGCGCCAGTGCTTTCCAGCAAGGTCATGATGCCTTTCGGGGTGCAGGGGCGCAGCAGCGGGATGCGCTGGGCCAGGCGGCCGACGTTGTACGGATGGAAACCGTCGACGTCTTTATCCGGGCGAATGCGTTCCAGCAGCTTGGACGCGTCGAGATGTTCAGGCAGAGGCAACTGCAGGAGAACACCGTCGATGGCCGGGTCGTCATTGAGGCGATCGATCAGATTGGTCAGGGCTTCCTGAGTGGTGTCGGAGGGCAGGTCGTAGGCTTGAGAGAGGAAGCCAACCTCTTCACAGTCTTTACGCTTGTGCGAGACATAAACCTGAGAGGCAGGATCGCTGCCGACCAGGATCACCGCGAGGCCGGGGGTGCGCAGGCCTTGCTGGCGACGCTCGGCAACTCGTTGGGCGATCTGCTGGCGCAGGCTGGCGGCGATCGATTTGCCGTCGATTAGTTGTGCAGTCATTGCGCGTGATTAACCATCGAGAGGGGAAAAAATGAGAACGTATTCTCGCATGTCGAGCGGTGAGGGCAAAGGCGCTTGGTCAGCAAATTCCTCTAACTCCTTTAATTAAATGAATTTTTTTCAAAAAGGATTTGACGACCTTTGGAGCCCTCTATACTATTCGTCGCACTTGTCGGGCACAGCCTAGCACTGGTTAAGAAGGTGAAGCGGAATCAAGGTTTTGCGACGCTGGAAAGCACTTAGTTTGTAGTCCTTTAAGAGTACAGATTAACAAGGCGCCCGTAGCTCAGCTGGATAGAGCATCCGCCTTCTAAGCGGATGGTCGCAGGTTCGAGTCCTGCCGGGTGCGCCATTAGGCAGCTTTGGCACAAGTAACGCGATATGGTGGGCGTAGCTCAGTTGGTAGAGCACGGGATTGTGACTCCCGTTGTCGTGGGTTCGATCCCCATCGTCCAC
>NZ_JBEOPW010000024.1:0-53939 GCF_040310465.1 Pseudomonas sp. H26/SER47-MNA-CIBAN-0231
ACGGTCTGTACTGCGCTAACAGTCAGAATCGAGCCTTGTCCCTCCTCCTCCCTTCAAGTCCTACCATACAAGCGAGCCTGCTCGCGAAAGCGCCATATCAGTCAATGCCAAGGTTTCTGAAACACCGCTTTCGCGAGCAGGCTCGCTCCCACAGGGGCGGCGTGATCTTGAAAATTCGCCTGCTATGCTGGTTTGACCGTGTCGATTGACGCCAAGCGCCAGCCAGGAGAGCCCGTCATGTCCCAGTCGCCGTCCCTGAGCCAGTTACGCGATCCCCAAGCCTTTCTGCGCCGCCACCTCGGCCCGGATGCCGCCGAGCAGCAGGCGATGCTCGACAGCCTGGGCCTGGGCAGTCGCGCCGAGCTGATCGAGCAGACCGTGCCGCCGGGCATTCGCTTCAATCGCGCACTGGATCTGCCGCCGGCTCTCGACGAACAGGCTGCACTGGAGAAGCTGCGCGGTTATGCCGAGCAGAATCAGCTGTTCACCAGCCTGATCGGCATGGGCTACCACGGCACCGTCACGCCGACCGTCATCTTGCGCAACGTGCTGGAAAATCCCGGCTGGTACACCGCGTACACCCCATATCAACCAGAGATCGCCCAGGGCCGGCTCGAAGCCCTGCTGAATTTTCAGCAGCTGACCATCGACCTCACCGGCCTGGAACTGGCCAACGCCTCGCTGCTCGATGAGGCTACCGCAGCGGCCGAAGCCATGGCTTTGGCCAAGCGCGTGGCGAAGTCGAAGAGCAATCTGTTTTTTGTGGATGAAAATTGCCATCCGCAAACCCTCTCCGTGGTACAGACCCGCGCCGAAGGTTTCGGCTTCGAGCTGATCGTCGACGCGGTGGATAACCTGGCGCAGCACGAGGTGTTCGGCGCGCTGCTGCAATACCCCGACACCCACGGCGAAATTCGCGATCTCAAACCCTTGATCAACCACCTGCACGCACAACAGGCCCTGGCCTGCGTCGCCACCGATTTGCTCAGCCTGCTGGTGCTGACGCCGCCGGGTGAGTTGGGTGCCGATGTGGTGTTCGGTTCGTCCCAGCGTTTCGGTGTGCCGATGGGTTATGGCGGCCCGCACGCGGCGTTTTTCGCCAGCCGCGAGGAATACAAACGAGCGATTCCGGGGCGGATCATCGGTGTGTCGAAAGATGCTCGCGGCAACGTCGCGCTGCGCATGGCCCTGCAAACCCGCGAGCAACACATCCGCCGCGAGAAAGCCAATTCGAACATCTGCACAGCGCAGGTGCTGCTGGCCAATATCGCCAGTTGTTATGCGGTGTATCACGGCCCGGAGGGTTTGAAGCGTATCGCCCAGCGCGTGCATCGCCTGACCTGCCTCCTTGCGGCGGGACTCGAGCGCAACGGCATCAAACGGCTCAACAGGCAGTTCTTCGACACGCTGACTCTGGAGGTCGGCGGTGCACAAACCGCAATCATCGAAAGCGCTCAGGCAGCGCAGATCAACCTGCGCATTCTTGGGCGCGGCCGTGTCGGTCTGAGTCTGGACGAGACCTGTGATGAACACACCGTGGCGAAACTGTTTGACGTGCTGCTCGGCGCCGATCACGGCCTGATCGTGGATGCGCTTGATGCGCAGGACATTGCCTCGGGAATTCCCGACGAACTCCAGCGCAGTACGCCGTACCTGCAACATCCGGTGTTCAACGCTCACCACAGCGAAACCGAGATGCTGCGTTACCTCAAACAGCTGGAAAACAAGGACCTGGCGCTCAACCAATCGATGATCCCGCTGGGCTCGTGCACGATGAAGCTCAACGCCACCAGCGAGATGATCCCGATCACCTGGCCGCAGTTCGCCCATCTGCATCCGTTTGTGCCGAGGGAGCAGGCTGTCGGTTACACGCTGATGATCGAAGAGCTTGAGCGTTGGCTGTGTGCGATTACCGGTTTCGATGCGATCTGCATGCAGCCCAACTCCGGCGCGCAGGGCGAATACGCCGGGCTGCTGGCGATCCGTAAATATCACGAGAGCCGAGGGGAGGGCGCGCGAGATATCTGCCTGATTCCGTCGTCGGCCCACGGCACCAATCCAGCGTCTGCGCAGATGGCCGGGATGCGTGTGGTCATTGTCGAATGCGATGAGGCGGGCAATGTCGATCTGGATGATTTGCAGCTGAAAGCCGCCGAGGCCGGGAACAAGTTGTCGTGCCTGATGGCGACTTATCCGTCGACCCATGGGGTTTACGAGGAAGGCATCAGCGAAATCTGCGCAGTGATCCATCAGCACGGCGGCCAGGTGTATATGGATGGCGCCAATCTCAATGCCCAGGTCGGCCTGGCCAGACCGGCGGACATTGGCGCCGACGTGTCGCACATGAACCTGCACAAGACCTTCTGCATTCCCCATGGCGGCGGCGGGCCGGGCATGGGCCCGATCGGGGTTCGCGCGCATCTGGCGCCGTTCGTCGCCAATCATCCGGTGGTGCCGATTGACGGGCCGCTGGCACAGAACGGCGCAGTCAGCGCAGCGCCGTGGGGCAGTGCGAGCATTTTGCCGATCAGCTGGATGTACATCGCCATGATGGGCCCGCAACTGGCGGACGCCAGCGAGGTGGCGATACTGGCGGCGAATTATCTGGCGCAGCATCTATCCGGAGCATTCCCGGTGCTTTACGCCGGGCGCAACGGCCGGGTGGCGCATGAATGCATTCTTGATCTGCGCCCACTGAAGGCGCAGACCGGCATCAGCGAGGAGGACGTCGCCAAGCGTCTGATGGATTACGGCTTCCATGCGCCGACCATGTCCTTCCCGGTACCGGGTACGTTGATGGTCGAGCCGACCGAGAGCGAGTCCAAGGCAGAGCTCGACCGCTTCATCGCGGCGATGCTGAGCATTCGCGCCGAGATCAATGAAGTGCAGAAGGGCAACTGGCCGGGCGAAGACAATCCGCTCAAACGCGCGCCGCATACCTTGGCCGATGTCACTGGGATCTGGGAACGGCCTTACAGCATCGAACAGGCCATCACCCCGGATGCGCACACACGCTTGCACAAATATTGGCCGGCGGTGAATCGGGTGGATAACGTTTATGGCGATCGCAATCTGTATTGCGCGTGTGTGCCGGTGGATGATTACCGCTGATCTCTAAATCCACCACCTCCCTGTGGGAGCGAGCCTGCTCGCGAAAGCAATCGTCCAGCCAGCATTTTCGGTGACTGGCTCACCGCTTTCGCGAGCAGGCTCGCTCCCACAAGGCATGGTGGTGAGGCGGTAATCCGGGCAAAAAAATGCCGCTCGATCGAGCGGCATTTTTGAGGGTGCGAGGCTTACTCGGAAGCCACGGCGTTCTTCGCCAGAATCGCGTTCGCCAGTTCCATGTCCGAAGCCTGCAGGCCCGGGTTGTCGGCGCGGACTTTCTGCATCGCTGCTTCCAGGTACGGGCCACGGATGCCGCCGTCGCTGGCGACGAAGCTGCCGGCGTCGTCCTGGGCGGCGACGATCAGCTTGTGATCCTTGAAGGTCAGGTAGGTCGAACCGGTGGTGGCGCCGGAGGAGATGACGTTACGCCAAAAGCTGTCCGCCATGGCCGAACCAACGGGAAGCGACAGCAGGGCCAAGGTGGCGACAGCGAGTTTGAGACGCATGATGAGGTGACTCCTGGGATTGACTACGGGGTTGGATAGCCGATCCCCCGATCCAGTTCCGTGCTGAATTATTTCAACTCACTTTGCGGCGTCACCCGCAGCACTTCTTCCACCGTGGTCAGCCCCGCCGCGACTTTCTGCGCGCCGGACAGGCGCAGGCTGCGCATGCCTTCCTTGAAGGCCTGACGCCTGATCGCGGTGAGGTCGGTATCCGGGGTGATCAATGCTTTGAGGCTGTCGCTCAGTTGCATGATTTCGTACACGCCGGCGCGCCCGCGATAGCCGGTGTCGCGGCATTCCAGGCATCCGATCGCCCGTTGCGCATTGCTCGGCAGCGGCGCCTGCCAGGGCCGGGTCAGGGTTTGCCAGTCTTCATCTTCGAGCGTCAGCGGCGCCTTGCAGTGCGGACATAAAGTGCGCACCAGACGCTGAGCCATAACGCCGAGCACGGTGGCTTTGATCAGGTAATGCGGCACACCGAGTTCGAGCAAACGGCTGATGGCGCTCGGCGCGTCGTTGGTGTGCAGGGTGGACAGGACCAAGTGCCCGGTGAGCGCGGCCTGAATCGCCATTTCCGCAGTTTCCAGATCGCGGATCTCGCCGATCATGATGATGTCCGGGTCCTGTCGCATCAGCGCGCGCACCCCGGCGGCGAAGGTCAGTTCGATGTTGTGCTGCACCTGCATCTGGTTGAAGGCCGGCTCGACCATTTCGATCGGGTCTTCGATGGTGCAGAGGTTGACCTCTGGCGTCGCCAGTTTTTTCAGCGTGGTGTACAGGGTGGTGGTCTTGCCAGAACCGGTCGGCCCGGTGACCAGAATGATGCCATTGGGCTGGCGGGTCATGTCCTGCCAGCGGCGCAGGTCGTCGGCGCTGAAACCCAACTGGTCGAAATTCTTCAGCAGCACTTCCGGGTCGAAAATCCGCATGACCATTTTTTCGCCGAACGCCGTCGGCAAGGTCGACAAACGCAACTCCACTTCGCCGCCGTCCGGGGTCTTGGTCTTGACCCGGCCATCCTGGGGTTTGCGCTTTTCCGCGACGTTCATGCGGCCAAGGCTTTTCAGGCGGCTGACGATCGCCATGGTCACCTGCGGCGGGAATTGATAGACGTTGTGCAACACGCCGTCGATGCGAAAGCGCACGGTGCCGTGCTCACGGCGCGGTTCGATGTGGATATCGCTGGCGCGCTGCTGGAAGGCGTACTGGAACAGCCAGTCGACGATGTTGACGATGTGCGCGTCGTTGGCGTCCGGTTCCTGGTCGCTGGCGCCGAGATTGAGCAGTTGTTCGAAGTTGCCGAGATTGCCGCCCTGGGCGTCGGCATTGCTGGCACCGCTGACCGATTTGGCCAGCCGGAAAAACTCGACGCTGAAGCGCTGGATGTCGACCGGGTTGGCCACGACCCGTTTGATCGGCAGCTTCAATACGTGGGTCAGGTCAGCTTCCCAACCGCTGACGTAGGGCTGAGCGCTGGCCACGGTGACCGAGTCGCGATCCACGGCGACGGCGAGAATCTTGTGGCGCTGGGCGAAGGCGTAGGACATCAGCGGCGTGATCGCCGCGACATTGATTTTCAGCGGATCAATGCGCAAATACGGCTGACCGGCCTGTTGCGCCAGCCACAGGGTCAGGCTTTCCAGATCCAGATGTTTGCCCGGACGGCTGAGGTCGTCGAGTTGCTGGCTGGCGATGAATTCCAGCGGATGCATCTGCCCGTGAGCAGCATGGCGACGGCGGGCATTGAGCGCCTGTTCCGCCGCGTCCTGGCAGATGAAGCCTTGGGCGACCAGTTCCCGTAATACATCGTTGAGGTCCAGCCAGCGGTCCTGAGTGACAAATTGAACGGACATGCGGCTTTCCTTTTTAAGCGTCATGCGCAAAAGGATAGTCGTGGCCCCGCTGACCGTTGGGCCACTACCCGACGAAGCCGTTGCCGAATTTGTCAGCCGGCAGCCTGTGCGGGCGCCTGCCACGCCGTGTCGGCGTTGTGCAGGTCCACGGCGCAGACGCTGATCAGGTTACGCAGTTTCTCCGCGATCACTTGCGCGCGATGCCAGCTCAGGCCGCTCATGAGCAGATCGATCGACAGCAGATCGTCCTGGCGCTGGACCTTGACCTGCTCCGGCGTCAGAAATTGCAAGGCGAACAGATTCAACACGCGCACCAGCAGATCCGGCTCGGCCTCGGCGAGGATTTGGTATTGCGCCAGGCAGTGGGCGTTGTTGACGTTCCAGACATCAGCGCGGGCGGCGGGGGTGTTTACGGCTTCAAGGTGCGGCATGGCGAGTCTCCAAAATCACTGGAGAAATTTTTACATTCGGTGCGGGGTATTTCTTGGCTATGATCGGCGTCTGAACGGATTTATCGAAAGAGTTGATTCGTGAAAGCTGATCTTTGAGGATTTTTTATGCACAGCGAGCTGGACGCCTACGACCGCAAGATCCTCGCCTTGCTGCAGGAAGACGCTTCACTGTCGAGCGCGCAGATCGCCGAGCAGGTCGGCCTGTCGCAATCGCCGTGCTGGCGGCGGATTCAGCGGATGAAGGAGGAGGGCATCATTCGCGGCCAGGTGACCTTGCTGGATCGCAAGAAGATCGGCCTGAACACGCAGATCTTTGCCGAGATCAAACTCAACGCTCATGGGCGTTCGAACTTCACCGAGTTCACCGAGGCGATTCGCGGCTTTCCGGAAGTGCTGGAGTGTTATGTGCTGATGGGGGCGGTGGATTTCATGCTGCGCATTGTCGCGGCGGATATCGAGGCGTACGAGCGGTTCTTCTTCGAGAAGCTATCGCTGGTGCCGGGGATACAGGAAGTGAATTCGATCGTGGCGCTGTCGGAGATCAAGTCCACCACCAGCCTGCCGGTCTAGTGCGGATGGCCTTTGTGGCGAGGGGATTTATCCCCGCTGGGCTGCGCAACAGTCCCCGCTTTTTTAAGAACGGGGCCGCTTTGCGACCCAGCGGGGATGAATCCCCTCGCCACAGGGTCATCACATGCGCAGCAGGATTTTCCAGGCGCGGTTCTGGTACACCGCAATCGCCTGATGCTTGCGTGCATCGAGCAGTTCGTCGGTGATGGTCGGCTCGTTGGCCAGTTGCGCCAGTTTGTTCAGCTCACCGTAAAGGCGATCCATTTCCGGGATGTCCAGCACGTTGCGCGCGTGGTGCAACCAGACCTGAATGCGTTCGATACGCGGCAGTTGTTCAGCGAGATCTTCCGGCTGCTGCTGATAGCGTTGCAGCTGCAGAGCGGTGGCTTCTTCGCCCAACAGACGCGGCAACCAGCTGTGCAGTTGCGCGTCACCCTGACGGTTGCCACGGGTGTTGCGGTCGGCGGTCCAGGTGCGGGCCAACAGCCAGCGTGAAGCGTTCAGCGAGAACTGGCCCCAGCGCGGATCTTCCAGCTCTTCGAGGAACTGCTCCGGCGCGGCTTTGCGCACGTCTTCATCTTCGATGCCGACCTGCACCAACGGGCGCCAGTCTTCGAGCAAGGCATCGAGGGCCACACGCAAATCGTGGGTCGACTGACGCGGCGCCGCCTGGCCGAGGCTGCTGAGCAGGGCGCGCATTTCCGCGAGGTTCTCGACCCAGTCCTGCAACAGACGCCAGTGACCGTTGAAGCGATATTGTTCGGCCAGACGCTGGCTGCTGCCGAGCAGATGCCAGCTCAGCGCGGCGAAGGCGTCGTCGAGACGGGTTTCGGTGGTCAGCTGCGGCGCCGGCAGGCTCAGCGAGTAACTGTTGGCGTCGTGCAGACGATAACCGCGCTCAGCCTTGCTGATATCGCATGGCATCAGCGCCAGGGTTTCGGCCAATTCGGCAGCCAGTTCCAGCAACGCGGCAGGCTCGCCTTCGCGCAGTTCCAGTTCCAGCTCGCAGATTTCTTCCTTCTGCTTGCCGACCACCACATGACCGAGGTCCAGCGCGGCTTCGATGACCACTTTGGTCTTGCCACGGCCCCAGGCGATTTCGGCGCGCTCGCGGACGAAATCGGTGGTGAAGATCGGCTTGAGGGTTTTCTTGTCCAGCTCGGCCAGCGACTCGGGCCAGCATTCGCCGTCGAGTTTTTTCACGTCGAGCTTGGCTTTCGCCAGTTTCCAGTCGTACTCGTTACGCTCGGACAGACCGGCGACGCTCTGGCCACGGGTCTTGAGGGTCTGAATCACTTCGTCACCGTCCTTGCGCAGGCGCAGGGCGACTTTGGCTTGGGCGAGGTCGCGCTCGGGGGTGTCGAAGTACTGGTTCATCAACTCACGGCGTTCCCAGCCACTTTTGTTGCGTTTCTTCAGCAGCGGGTGCTCGCGCAGGGCAGCGAGGGTTTCGCGGCTGACGCGGAGTTTGATTTCAGTTTCTTTTTGCATGGCCGGAACATCCAGAATCGGGAGCGCAGCCGGGGGAATGTGTGGCTGCCAAGGCCGTGCAGTGTACAGGAGTCAAACTTCCTACGCCCTGCGGCGGTTTATTCCGCGCGCCGGATGGTTCTATAGTGGGCCTCAATCCGGGACCTGGAGTCAGTGATGCCATTGCCGTCCATGCAAGACCAGTTCGCCGCGCTGATTGCCGCGCCATCGGTCAGCTGTACTCAACCGAACCTGGACCAGTCCAACCGCGCCGTCATCGATCTGCTGGCGGGCTGGCTTGGTGACCTGGGCTTCAGCTGCGATATCCGGCAGGTCAGCCCCGGCAAATTCAATCTGCTCGCCAGTTTCGGCAGCGGCCCCGGCGGCCTGGTGCTGGCCGGGCACAGCGACACCGTGCCGTACGACGACGCGTTGTGGCAGACCGACCCGCTGAAGCTCACGGAGGTTGATGGCCGCTGGGTCGGGCTGGGCAGTTGTGACATGAAGGGCTTCTTCGCGCTGATCATCGAAGCCGTGCAGCCGCTGCTTGATCAGCCGTTCAAGCAACCGCTGCTGATTCTCGCCACCTGCGACGAAGAAAGCTCGATGTCCGGCGCCCGCGCACTGGCCGAGGCCGGGCAACCGCTGGGCCGCGCGGCGGTGATCGGCGAGCCGACCGGGCTCAAGCCGATCCGCATGCACAAAGGCATCATGATGGAGCGCATCGACATTCTCGGGCAGAGCGGCCACTCGTCTGATCCGCGTCTGGGCCACAGCGCCCTTGAAGCGATGCACGATGCCATCGGCGAACTGCGCGGTCTGCGCCTGTTGTGGCAGCGCGAATTCAGCAATCCACAATTCAGCGTGCCGCAACCGACGATGAACTTCGGTTGCATTCATGGCGGCGACAACCCCAATCGCATCTGCGGCCAGTGTTCGCTGGAGTTCGACCTGCGGCCGCTGCCGGGCATGGACCCGAGCGTGCTGCGCGCGGAAATCCTGCGCAAGCTCAACCCGGTGGCCGAGCGGCATAAGGTGAAAATCGATTACCGACCGCTGTTCCCGGAAGTGCCGCCGTTCGAGCAGTCCGAAGATGCCGAACTGGTGCGCATCGCCGAAAAGCTCACCGGCCATCGCGCCGAAGCAGTAGCGTTCGGCACCGAAGCGCCTTATCTTCAGCGCCTCGGCTGCGAAACCATCGTCCTCGGCCCCGGCGACATTGCCTGCGCGCATCAACCCGGCGAGTACCTAGAAATGTCACGTTTGCAGCCTACCGTGCATCTGATTCGGCAGTTGATTGAACATTACTGCCTGACGACAGACGAACGATGACGGCCCTGTGTGGGAGCGAGCCTGCTCGCGAAAGCGTTTTGTCAGTCGCCATTGATGAACCTGATCCACCGCTTTCGCGAGCAGGCTCGCTCCCACTGGGTTAAATGTCTTGCATCAACCCGGTAAATTGCCTGCACCACAACCCGTATTCATGAGGAGAGCGCGCGTGTCGCCAAGCCTGTTCCGACGATAACCATCAGCCCGCTGTGCGTTTTTCGTTTCGCCCCTTTTTTCGGCTGCTCTTTATTACAGGCCCAGGTTCATGCCCGAATACGTCAATTGGCTTCGCCACGCGTCCCCTTACATCAATGCCCATCGCGATTGCACCTTCGTCGTCATGCTGCCCGGCGACGGCGTCGAGCATCCGAATTTCGGCAACATCGTCCACGACCTGGTCTTGCTGCACAGTCTGGGCGTGCGTCTGGTGCTGGTGCACGGCTCGCGCCCGCAGATCGAAACCCGCCTCGCCGCCCGTGGCCTGACCCCGCATTACCATCACGGCATGCGCATCACCGATGCCGCGACGCTGGAGTGTGTGATCGATGCGGTCGGCCAGTTGCGCATCGCCATCGAAGCGCGGCTGTCGATGGACATGGCTTCGTCGCCGATGCAGGGCTCGCGCCTGCGCGTGGCCAGCGGCAACCTCGTCACCGCGCGGCCGATCGGTGTGCTGGAAGGTGTCGACTATCACCACACCGGTGAAGTGCGTCGGGTTGACCGCAAGGGCATCAATCGCCTTCTCGACGAGCGCTCGATCGTGCTGCTGTCGCCGCTGGGCTATTCGCCGACCGGCGAAATCTTCAACCTTGCCTGCGAAGACGTCGCCACCCGCGCCGCGATTGATCTGGGCGCGGACAAGCTGCTGTTGTTCGGCGCCGAGCTCGGCCTGATCGACGAAAACGGCAAGCTGGTACGCGAGCTGCGCCCGCAGCAAGTGCCGGCCCATTTGCAGCGTCTGGGCATGAGCAACTATCAAGCGGAGTTGCTCGATGCCGCCGCCGAAGCCTGCCGTGGCGGCGTGGCGCGCAGTCATATCGTCAGTTACGCCGAAGACGGCGCGCTGCTGACCGAGCTGTTCACCCGCGACGGTGGCGGTACGCTGGTTGCGCAAGAGCAATTCGAACTGGTGCGCGAGGCGGCGATTGAAGACGTCGGCGGTTTGCTCGACCTGATCAGTCCGCTGGAAGAGCAGGGCATTCTGGTGCGCCGCTCGCGGGAAGTGCTGGAGCGCGAGATCGAGCAGTTCAGCGTGGTCGAGCGCGAAGGCATGATCATCGCCTGTGCGGCGCTGTATCAGATTGCCGATTCCGATGCCGGCGAACTGGCGTGTCTGGCGGTGAATCCGGAGTATCGCCATGGCGGTCGCGGCGACGAATTGCTCGAACGCATCGAAACCCGCGCACGGGCGCAGGGTTTGAAGACCCTGTTCGTACTCACCACGCGTACTGCGCACTGGTTCCGCGAGCGCGGGTTCGAGCCAAGCAGCGTCGAACGCCTGCCAGCGGCGCGGGCGTCGCTGTACAACTATCAGCGCAATTCGAAGATCTTCGAAAAGACCCTCTGAACAACGGCGAGGTCTCCTGTGGCGAGGGGATTCATCCCCGCTGGACTGCGCAGCAGTCCCCTTGCGTTTCCAAGTGAAACCATAGGTGGTCGCTACGCGACCCAGCGGGGATAAATCCCCTCACCACAGGGTTCTGCATTCAGTCAGTGATGAATTTGGCGCTGACGTACGGCGAATAATCAGGCAGCACCGTCTCGACCTTGCCTTGTTCCTTCAAGAATTTCGCCGTTTCGGCAATGGCCTTGGCGGTGCCGCCGTCCAGCAGCGCCGTGCTTTGCTGCGCCTTGGCATCCGGGAACGCCGAACCGGCCAGCAGTTCCGGCACATCTGCTGCGTTGGCACCGGTCAATCTGGCGATTTTCTGCACAGGCACCGAGTCGGCCGTCCAGCTGTCTCTGTGTGCGGCGTAATCAGCGAACGACTCCAGGGTGACCTTGGCAAACTTGGCCACGACCTCGGGATGCTTCTCGGCAAAGTCCTTGCGCGCCACCCACACCTCGAAGGTCGGCGCACCCCACTGGCCGACTTGGGCGGCGTCGGTCAGGGTCTTGCCGGTCTTGCGGATCTCGCCCAGCGCCGGCGACCAGACAAACGCCCCGTCAATGTCGCCACGCTTCCACGCGGCGGCGATTTCCGCCGGTTGCAGGTTGACCACTTTGACTTGCGAAGTATTCAGGCCCCAGTGCTTCAGCGCCCCAAGCAGACTGTAGTGCGAGGTCGACACGAACGGTGTGGCGATGGTTTTACCGATCAGGTCCTGCGGTTTGTCGATGCCGCTGCCGTTGCGCACCACCAAGGCTTCTGCGGCATTAATCTGCGCCGAAACGATAAACGCCACGATCGGCAGATTGCGTGAAGTAGCTGCCGCCAGTGGGCTTGAGCCAAGGTTGCCGATCTGCACGTCGCCAGAAGCAATGGCAGTGACGACTTCCGGGCCGCTGTTGAAACGACGCCAGTCGATCTTCTCGCCGATGGTTTTTTCATAGACACCATCGGCCTGCGGCACTTTGCTCGGATCGATCCCGGTCTGGTAGCCGACCGTCAGACCGGCGGCATGTGCGGAAAAAGAAAACAGTGCCGACACACAAACTGTAACAAATTGACTTGATAGTGCGCGTTTCGCCATGATGCGTCGCCTTTTCGATGGGATTTGCCGTGTTGGGAGCACGGCAAAGCTAATCGATCTAAAAAAAGGTCAACAAATACCATTTAGGAATGAGCTTAGGCGCCGATACGCTGTTTCCCGGCGCAAAGGGCCATTAATGGGCCATATGTCCGAATGGTATGAAAAAGGATGAATAAATTCTTTTTGGGATTATCAGGAAGTCTTTACGCTGCAGGGACCCAATCACTGGCGATTAGACGATGGTCGTAGACACACAAGGTTACGATTGACTTGGCAGTCACGGTCTGGCGCTAATCGCGCATCTTAGGATTCAGGGCAAATCGACCCCGAACCAGGAACACAAGAATTAGAACGAGAGGAGCGATACATGAACAAGTCCACCTTGGCCCTGGCTGTGGCCGTTGGGGTTATGGCGCAGCAGGCAGGCGCCGCCGGTTTCATCGAAGACAGCAAGGCTACTCTGGGTCTGCGCAACTTCTACATCAACACTGACAACCGTAACGGCACTGCCGAACCAAGTCGCAACGAAGAATGGGGCCAAGGCTTCGATCTGCGTTTCATTTCGGGTTACACCCAAGGCACTGTCGGCTTCGGTATCGATGCCATCGGCCTGCTGGGCGTACGTCTGGATTCGGGCGGCGGCACCAACGGCAACGTTAACGGTGATGGCACCCCTGGCAGTGCCTACGGCGGCACTGTTTTCCCAAGCGAATCCAACGGTCAGGCGGTTGATAACTTCTCCAGCCTGGGTCTGACGGCCAAGGCCAAGATTTCCCAGACCGAACTGAAGCTGGGTACCTTGCAGCCGAAGAACCCGGTCATCGTGACCAACGATGGTCGTCTGCTGCCACAAACCTGGCAGGGTGGCCAGATCACTTCCGGCGAGATCAAGGACCTGACTCTGGTCGGTGGCCAGATCGAACACGTGAAAGGTCGTAACTCCAGCAACAATGAGCAGCTGTCGATCGGTGGCGCAACTGCGCGCACCACAAACAGCAACAAGTTCATCTACGCGGGTGGTGACTACAAGATCACCAAGGATCTGACGGCCCAGTACTACTACGGCAACCTGGAAAACTTCTACAAGCAGCATTTCCTGGGTCTGGTGCATAACTGGTCGATTGGCCCAGGTGTGTTGAAGTCCGACTTCCGGTACTTCAATAGCTCCGATGACGGCCGCAATGGCAACGATTCGGACTACTTCAGCAACGGTGCGTACGGCAACAGTACGCTGGGTAACGGCAAAGGTAAGGTCGACAACAACCTGTACAGCGGCTTGTTCCTTTACACCGTTGCCGGTCACACCTTTGGTGGTGGCTATCAGGTGAGCAATGGCAGCAGCGACTTCCCTTGGCTGAACCAGGGTGACGGCTCGTCGAACTACACCATCACCGACATGCAGATCCAGAAGTTCGCCCGTGCCGGCGAGCGCACCTGGCAAGCACGCTACTCCTATGACTTCGCCAAAGTTGGCGTGCCAGGCCTGACCGCCGGCATGGTTTACCTGCGCGGTGACAACGTTGATACCTACGCTCGTCGCGTCCAGACTTCCAATGGCGCTTCCGAGTGGGAACGCGATCTGACCGTAGCGTACGTTGTTCCAGAAGGCCCGTTGAAAAACGTCGGCTTCATGTGGAAAAACGCTTCGTGGCGCACCGATATCGCCGGTCAACGCGACCAGGACGAAAACCGCCTGATCCTCAGCTACTCGATCCCGCTGCTGTAACAGCTCGACCAAGTAACTGAAGCAAAAAAAGCCCCGTCCGGCATCGCGCCGGACGGGGCTTTTGCGTTTCGAGTCAGGCTCACCCCCGTAAGCCCTTCTCGATTTCCCTCTTTGCTGCAACTCAAGGCCTTCTCGAACCTTGCAACCGATGTTCGTCGCGATGCAGGCCGGTGTCCAATGAACAGATCTTTAATATTCCCGAATCATCTAGATATCTATTTATTTATTCTTTTTCACGCTGATTGATCCCGAGCTACAGTTGTTGTCTCCCATCCCTCATCAGGAGCAGCACCATGAGCCTCAGACTCGGCGACATCGCCCCCGATTTCGAACAAGACTCCAGCGCCGGCAAGATTCGTTTCCACGAATGGCTGGGCGATAGCTGGGGCGTGCTGTTTTCCCATCCGGCGGATTTCACCCCGGTGTGCACCACCGAGCTGGGCTTCACCGCCAAGCTCAAGGATGAGTTCAGCAAACGCGGCGTCAAAGCCATCGCGCTGTCGGTCGACCCGGTGGACTCGCACCACAAGTGGATCGAAGACATCAACGAAACCCAGAACACTACCGTCAACTTCCCGATCCTGGCCGATGTCGATCGCAAGGTCTCCGATCTCTACGACCTGATCCACCCGAACGCCAACGACACCCTGACGGTACGTTCGCTGTTCGTCATCGATCCGAACAAGAAGATCCGCCTGACCATTACCTACCCGGCGAGCACCGGGCGCAACTTTCACGAGATTCTGCGGGTGATCGACTCGCTGCAGCTCACCGACAACTACAAGGTCGCCACTCCGGCCAACTGGCAGGACGGTGAAGAGGTGGTGATCGTGCCGTCGCTCAAGGATGAGGACGAGATCAAGCAGCGCTTCCCCAAAGGCTATCGCGCGGTGAAGCCGTACCTGCGCCTGACGCCGCAGCCGAACAAATAAGTCAGTGAGATTTTGATCGTTCCCACGCTCTGCGTGGGAATGCCGCCCGTGACGCTCCGCGTCACAGTGGACGCGGAGCGTCCATGGATTCATTCCCACGCAGAGCGTGGGAACGATCTTCGTGTGACTACAACGCAGGGGAATTTCGGCCGTTTCGACGGCCTTTTTTTTCGGCTGGATTTTGCTCGGTGGTATATCTCTTAAATGCATAACCAAATGAATAAATATGATTTATGGATATATAAATCAGCTGGTAAGGTCACTGCCATTGAAGCGAGATCGCAGCCTGCGAATCGCCCGTAACGCTTAAAGGTATCTGCAATGCTGGTCGTCTCACTCGGTGGCAGCCCCAGTCTGCGCTCCCGTTCCGGGGTGCTGCTGGAGCGCTCGCAACGCTGGTTGCAACAGCAAGGGGTGGAAGTGGTGAGTTATCAGGTGCGGGACTTTCCGGCCGAGGATCTGCTCCACGCGCGCTTCGACAGCCCGAAGGTCCTCGACCTGCTGCAACAGATCGCAAACGCCGATGGCCTGCTGATCGCCACGCCGGTGTACAAGGCCTCGTTTTCCGGTGCGCTGAAGACCCTGCTGGATCTGCTCCCCGAGCGTGCCTTGAACCACAAGATTGTCTTGCCGATGGCCACGGGCGGCAGCATCGCCCACATGCTGGTGGTCGATTACGCCCTCAAGCCCGTGCTGTCGGCACTCAAAGCGCAGGAAATGCTTCAGGGCATTTTCGCCGAGGACAGCCAGATCGCTTATGGCGAAGGCAGTGCCGCCGCGCAACTGGCGCCGGCCCTGGAGCAGCGCTTGCACGAGGCCCTGGACCAGTTCATCGGCGCCATGGCGCGCCGGCCGAAACCGCTGGAGCCAGGCCTGCTGAACGAACGTTTGTTGAGTGCTCGCTGGAGCATTTAAGCCTCATCGAAATTTGAAGTACTGGCCTTACTCGCCCGCCAACGGGCAAGCAGGTGCAGCCAAAACCCAACAGCAAAAAGGAGAGCGCTATGCGCACTGTATTTTTGCGTCGTGGTCTGGTCGCTCTGTTTGCTGCGGCTGTCACCTTCGGCGCCATCACCCAAGCTCAAGCCGAGACATTGCGGATCGGTTATCAGAAGTACGGCACACTGGTGCTGCTCAAAGCCAAGGGCACGCTGGAAAAACGCCTCGCCGCGCAAGGCGTCGACGTGCAATGGACTGAGTTTCCCGGCGGCCCGCAGCTGCTCGAAGGCCTCAACGTCGGCTCAATCGACTTTGGTGTGACCGGCGAAACCCCACCGGTTTTCGCTCAAGCTGCCGGCGCTGATCTGCTCTACGTTGCCTACGAACCGCCAGCGCCGAACAGCGAAGCGATCCTCGTGCCGAAAGACTCGCCGATCAAATCGGTGGCCGATCTCAAAGGCAAGAAAGTCGCCCTGAACAAAGGCTCCAACGTGCACTACCTGCTGGTGCGTGCACTGGAAGACGCCGGCCTCAAGTACAGCGATATTCAGACCGTGTTCCTGCCGCCGGCCGATGCCCGCGCTGCGTTCGAACGTGGCAGCGTTGACGCCTGGGTCATCTGGGATCCGTACCAGGCCGCTGCCGAGAAACAACTGCAAGCGCACACCCTGCGTGACGGCAAAGGCATCGTCGACAACCATCAGTTCTACCTCGCGACCAAACCTTACGCGCAGAAAAATCCCGAGGTGATCAAGACCCTCGTCGAAGAAGTGCGCGCGGTGGGTGAATGGTCGCAAGCCAATCCCGAAGACGTGACGCAACAGGTCGCGCCACTGCTTGGCCTGCCGGCGGACATCACCCTGACCTCGGTGAAACGCCAGGGCTACGGCGCGTTGTTCCTGACCCCGGAAGTGGTCGCGGCGCAACAGAAAATCGCCGACACGTTCTTCCAGCTCAAGCTGATTCCCAAGCCGTTGAGCATCAAGGATGTGATCTGGACCCCGCCGGCCGCTGTGGCCCAAAGCTCCCCCGCCCAGTAATTCGAATCCACAAGGAGACCACTCCATGAGCCTCAACATCTTCTGGTTCCTGCCGACCCACGGCGACGGCCATTACCTTGGCACCGCCGAAGGCGCCCGCGCGGTTGATCACGGTTACCTGCAACAGGTCGCGCAAGCGGCGGATCGTCTGGGTTTTGGCGGGGTGCTGATTCCGACCGGGCGTTCCTGCGAAGACTCGTGGCTGGTGGCGGCCTCACTGATTCCAGTGACCCAGCGTCTGAAATTCCTCGTCGCCCTGCGCCCCGGGATCATTTCCCCGACGGTCGCGGCGCGCCAGGCAGCGACGCTGGATCGTTTGTCCGGCGGGCGTGCGCTGTTCAATCTGGTGACTGGTGGCGACCCGGAAGAACTGGCCGGCGACGGCCTGTTCCTCAACCATGAGGAACGCTATCAAGCCTCGGTGGAATTCACCCGCATCTGGCGCCGTGTGCTGGAAGGCGAAACCGTCGATTACGACGGCGAGCACATCAGCGTGAAGGGCGCGAAGCTGCTGTATCCGCCGATCCAGCAACCGCGTCCGCCGCTGTATTTTGGTGGCTCCTCCGAAGCGGCGCAGGATCTGGCCGCCGAGCAAGTCGAGATGGTCCTGACCTGGGGCGAGCCGCCCGCAGCGGTGGCCGAGAAGATCGCACAAGTCCGGGCCAAAGCCGCCAAACTCGGCCGTACCGTGCGCTTCGGCATTCGTCTGCATGTGATCGTGCGTGAAACCCACGCCGAAGCCTGGCAGGCGGCGGACCGGCTGATCTCGCACCTGGACGACGACACCATCCAACGTGCGCAGGCGTCGCTGGCGCGTTTCGACTCGGTCGGCCAGCAACGCATGGCCGCGCTGCACGGCGGTAGCCGCGACAATCTGGAAGTCAGCCCGAACCTCTGGGCCGGCGTCGGTCTGGTACGTGGCGGTGCCGGTACTGCGCTGGTCGGCGATGGCCCGACCGTGGCAGCGCGGGTCAAGGAATATGCCGATCTGGGCATCGACACCTTCATCTTCTCCGGTTATCCACACCTCGAAGAATCGTATCGCGTGGCCGAGCTGCTGTTCCCGCATCTTGACGTTGAACGCCCGGAACTGCCGAAGAGCGCCGGTTATGTCAGCCCGTTTGGCGAGATGGTCGCCAACGACATTCTGCCCAAAGCCGCATCGCAGAGCTGAGGCGCGGCCATGAAGAAATTTATCCACAGCCTCGCGCCTTGGGCGTTGCCGGTGTTGCTGCTGGCGGTGTGGCAGTTGTCGGTGTCGGCGGGCTGGTTGTCGACGCGGATTCTGCCGGCACCGGTAGCGGTGATCGAAGCCGGCGTCAGTCTGGTGCGCAGCGGCGAGATCTGGACACACCTGGCAATCAGCGGCTGGCGCGCGGCACTCGGTTTTACCATCGGCGGCAGCATTGGTCTGGTGCTGGGCTTCATCACCGGCCTGTCGAAGTGGGGCGAGCGCCTGCTCGACAGCTCGGTGCAGATGATCCGCAACGTGCCGCATCTGGCGCTGATTCCGCTGGTGATCCTGTGGTTCGGCATTGACGAATCAGCGAAAATTTTCCTCGTGGCGCTGGGCACCTTGTTCCCGATTTACCTCAACACTTACCACGGCATCCGCAACGTCGACCCGGCGCTGGTGGAAATGGCGCGCAGTTATGGTCTGAGCGGTTTCAGCCTGTTCTGGCAGGTGATTCTGCCGGGAGCGTTGCCGTCGATTCTGGTCGGCGTGCGCTTCGCCCTGGGCTTCATGTGGCTGACGCTGATCGTCGCTGAAACCATCTCGGCCAGCTCCGGTATCGGCTATCTGGCGATGAACGCCCGCGAGTTCTTGCAGACCGACGTGGTGGTGCTGGCGATCCTGCTTTACGCGGTGCTCGGCAAACTCGCCGACCTCGCCGCCCGTGGACTTGAACGTGTGTGGCTGCGCTGGCATCCGGCCTATCAGGTTGCCAAGGGAGGTGCGGCATGACCGCTCAACAACCTCCACGCCTGTTGCGCGGGATTCCACTGGCGGTGCGCAACCTGCAGAAAACCTTCGGCGCGCGCCAGGTGCTGCGCGACATCGATCTGCACATTCCGGCGGGGCAGTTTGTCGCCGTGGTCGGGCGCAGCGGTTGTGGCAAGAGCACGTTCTTGCGCTTGCTCGCCGGCCTCGATCAACCGACTGGCGGCGAGCTGCTGGCCGGCTCCGCGCCGCTCAGCCAGGCGCGCGACGATACGCGGCTGATGTTCCAGGAAGCGCGGCTGCTGCCGTGGAAAAGGATCATCGACAACGTCGGTCTCGGCCTCAAGGGCAACTGGCGCCAGCAAGCACTGGATGCACTGGAAGCCGTGGGTCTGGCTGATCGTGCCAATGAGTGGCCGGCGGCGTTGTCCGGTGGCCAAAAGCAGCGCGTGGCGCTGGCCCGGGCGCTGATTCACCAGCCGCGTCTGCTGCTGCTCGACGAACCGCTCGGCGCGCTGGATGCGCTGACCCGCATCGAGATGCAGCAACTGATCGAACGGCTCTGGCAGCAACACGGTTTTACCGTGCTGCTGGTAACCCATGACGTCAGTGAAGCGGTGGCGATCGCTGATCGGGTGATTTTGATCGAGGACGGCGAAGTCGGCCTCGACCTGCACGTCGAACTGCCGCGCCCGCGTGTCCGTGGCTCGCATCGCCTCGCCGCACTGGAAACCGAAGTGCTCAACCGTGTTCTGTCCCTGCCCGGCGAACCGCCGGCGCCGGAACCCGTTTCACCCCTGCCTGCGCAATTGCGTTGGGCGCAATGAAGCAGCTGCAAGCTTCAAGCTACAAGCCGCAAGAACAAGCCTGGTGCTTTTACTTGCAGCTTATAGCTTGCTGCTTGCAGCTCATTTCGATCCTAGGAGAAATGCCATGACTATCAAAGCCATCAACGTGCGCAACCAGTTCAAAGGCTCGATCAAGGAAATCGTCCTCGGCGACGTGCTGTCGGAAATCGACGTGCAGACCGCTTCGGGCATCGTCACTTCGGTGATCACCACCCGCTCTGTGAAAGAGCTGGAGCTGGTGGTCGGCAGCGAAGTGATCGCCTTTGTGAAATCCACCGAGGTATCGATCGCCAAGTTGTAAGCCGGTGAGCAAAAAACAACCCCGGAGGGTGTGAGCCCTGCGGGGTTTTTTGTGCCTGTCGCGGATTCGGCGGCGCGGCTTTCGCGAGCAGGCTCGCTCCCACAGGGGAACGCATTTCAAATGTGGGAGCGAGCCTGCTCGCGAAAGGGCCGGTGCATGCGCTAGAGATTTCTTTTGGGTAAATATGGCGGAAGGTACAACCCGATATAGGCATCAAACACGCGCATCCCTTCCTCGGCCATGCGCGGGGTGATCTGCCCGTGCTGCTGCACCGAACGGGCATAAACCCGGTCGCCCAGTTCCATCGCCAGGGCAAACACATCGACATCGTCCGGCAGCCTCGGCAATTCGAAATGCTGGTCGAACAGCTTGTGCATCAGGTCGCCCAGTTCCAGATCGTGCTGGCGGTCAGCCTGGGTCACTTCGGTCAGGCCGTGTTGCGCCAGGATCAATTGCCGCGCGGCGGCGTCTTCGTCGTAAATCTCGAGCATGCGCTGTTCGACCAGTCGCGACAGGTCACGCCAGTCACGCAAAGCATCGTGATCGATCGGCGCTTGCAGGCAGGCGCGGAAGGCTGCGTGGACGTCGGCGGTCAGGGCTTCGAGCAGCGCCGGGACGCTGGCGAAGAAGTGATACACGGAGGAGGGCGGAATCTGCGCGCGCTCGGCGACGCTGTAGATCGACAGACTGGCCACGCCCTCGGCCGCCAGCAGCGTGCGCGCGGCATCGAGGATCGAATCGATCCGCGCCTGACTGCGGGCACGGGGTTTGCGGACGGTGGCGGGACGCGTCATGGAAGTCTCCTGCGGGGCAGCGGGCATTGTACGAGGCGGTTCAGGTGTTGTCTGCCAGTACCCTGTGGCGAGGGGATTTAGCGAAACGTCGCACCGCCCCGTTCGGCTGCGCAGCAGTCGTAAACCCTGAGAGCCGGGTATTCCTGACATACCGAGTGGGATGGATTTGGGGCTGCTTCGCAACCCAACGGGGATAAATCCCCTCGCCACAGGTTTTGTGTTCGGCCATAAAAAAACGCCGCTGGCTGAATCAGCCAACGGCGTTTTTCCTGAAGCTGTAATCTGCTTAAACGGTATGCAGATACCAGTTGTACTCAAGGTCGGAGATGGAGTGTTCGAACTCCTCCAGCTCGCTTTCCTTGCAGGCGACGAAGATATCGATGTACTTCGGATCGATGTACTTGGCCATCACCTCGCTGTCGTCCAGCTCGCGCAGGGCATCGCGCAAGTTGTTCGGCAGGCTCTGCTCGTTCTGTTCGTAGCTGTTGCCTTCGACAGGCGCGCCCGGTTCGATCTTGTTGACCAGGCCGTGGTGCACGCCGGCCAGTACCGAAGCCATCAGCAGGTACGGGTTGGCGTCGGCGCCGGCCACGCGGTGCTCGATACGTACGGCATCGGCAGAGCCGGTTGGTACGCGGATCGCCACGGTGCGGTTGTCAAGGCCCCAGCACGGCGAGTTCGGTACGTAGAACTGCGCGCCGAAGCGACGGTAGGAGTTGACGTTCGGGCAGAGGAAAGCCATCTGCGCCGGCAGGGTCTCGAGCACACCGCCGATCGCGTGACGCAGCGCGGCGTTCTGCTCGGGATCCTCGCTGGCAAAAATGTTTTTGCCGGCTTTGTCCAGAATCGAAATGTGTACGTGCAGACCATTGCCCGCCTGGCCCGGATAAGGCTTGGCCATGAAGGTGGTGTCCATTTCATGGTCGTAGGCGATGTTCTTGATCAGACGCTTGAGCAGGACGGCGTAGTCGCAGGCCTTGATCGGGTCGGCGACGTGGTGCAGGTTCACTTCGAACTGCGCCGGGGCACTTTCCTTGACGATCGCATCGGCCGGGATGCCTTGCTCTTTGGCACCTTCCAGAATGTCCTGAAGGCAGTCGACGTATTCGTCGAGGTCGTCGATCAGGTAGACCTGCGTCGAGTGCGGGCGTTTGCCGGAGATCGGCGAGCGTGGCGGCTGCGGACGGCCGTTCACGTTTTCCTGGTCGATCAGGTAGAACTCGAGTTCGAAGGCGGCGCAGATGGTCAGGCCGAGCTCGTCGAACTTGGTCACCACCTGGCGCAGCACTTCACGGGGATCGGCGAAGAACGGATCGCCTTCGAGTTCGTGCATGGTCATCAACAGCTGCGCGGTCGGGCGCTTCTGCCATGGCTCGTTGCACAGGGTATCGGGGATCGGATAGCAGATGCGATCGGCGTCGCCGATGTCCAGGCCCAGACCGGTGCTTTCCACCGTGGAGCCGTTGATATCCAGAGCAAATAGAGAGGCCGGCAGGTTGATGCCTTTCTCGTAAACCTTGTGGAGGCTGGTGCGTTCGATGCGCTTGCCGCGCACCACACCATTCATATCCGCAATCAGAAGGTCAACGTACAGAACCTCAGGATGTTCCTTAAGGAACGCGTTCGCTTCGTTAAGCTGAACGGCACGCGGGGGTACCGACATGATGCAACACCTTTGTTGTTAAAAATATCAATCATTGATCTTTTCTGGTTTCAGTCAACCCGAACGGCCTGCCGAAGTCAAGCGAGGCCTTTTTTGCCCCGAAAAAGCGCTTGAAGGGCATTTATGGGGCACTTTGGGGCGTTTTTTCAAACCTTGAACGTTGCTCAGCTGCGGGCTTGAGCAGGCCGTGTTGTATTTTTTACGGGGGTGTTGTGTAAAAAAATGAACAAGGCTAAGCTCCGGTCAAACCCATAACAGCAATAATACCGGGGTGCTTCATGTCTCGCCTGCCGTTAATCGGCATCACCGACTGCTCGCAACAGTCCGGTCTGCATGCTCATCACATCAGTGGCGATCAATCCGTCCGTAGCGCAGCCAGCAAGGCGCGCAGCCTGTCGACGACACGTTCGTCCACATCCGGCAAAACGGCAGCGTCCGATATTCTGGACGTCGGGCACAGCATCCGCTTTATGGCGTCTCCTTTCACTATAGAACTCTTTCCCTTCCAAAGCCCGTGCCGCACTCAGCGTCATGCTTGTGATTCTGCACGTTTGCAAAGTGCACGGGAAATGCAACGCCAGCGTCAAGGGCAGGTAAGCTCCTCTTTCATTGTCTATGCGCGGTGCCAGGCGTAAGCCGGCACTGCGCGAGCAAGCCCCCTTTAACGCGACGCCGCAAGCGTCAAAATTGCCTGACATCGCGTCAGCAGACTCAGCCCAGAGGCATTTATGAGTAACAACCTCGACCAGCTCACCGATTGGTTGAAAGACCGCAAGATCACAGAAGTCGAATGCATGATCGGCGACTTGACCGGCATTACCCGGGGCAAGATCTCGCCGACCAACAAGTTCATCGCCGAGAAAGGCATGCGTCTGCCCGAGAGCGTGCTGCTGCAGACCGTGACCGGCGACTACGTCGAAGACGACATCTATTACGAACTGCTCGACCCGGCCGACATCGACATGATCTGCCGCCCCGACCAGAACGCCGTGTACCTGGTGCCGTGGGCCATCGAGCCGACCGCGCAGGTGATCCACGACACCTACGACAAGCAAGGCAACCCGATCGAGCTGTCGCCACGCAACGTCCTCAAGAAAGTCTTGAAGCTGTATGCCGACAAGGGCTGGCAGCCAATCGTGGCGCCGGAAATGGAGTTCTACCTGACCAAGCGCAGCGACGACCCCGACTATCCGTTGCAGCCGCCGATCGGCCGATCGGGCCGTCCGGAAATCGGCCGGCAGTCGTTCTCCATTGAAGCGGCGAACGAATTCGACCCGCTGTTCGAAGACGTCTACGACTGGTGCGAATTGCAGGAGCTGGACCTCGACACGCTGATCCACGAGGACGGCACGGCGCAGATGGAAATCAACTTCCGTCACGGTGACGCCCTGTCGCTGGCCGATCAGATTCTGGTGTTCAAGCGCACCATGCGTGAAGCCGCGCTCAAGCACGACGTGGCAGCGACATTCATGGCCAAGCCGATGACCGGCGAGCCGGGCAGCGCGATGCACCTGCACCAGAGCATCATCGACATTCAGACCGGCAAGAACGTCTTCTCCAACGAAGACGGGACCATGAGCCAGTTGTTCCTGCACCACATCGGTGGTCTGCAGAAACTGATTCCCGAGCTGTTGCCGCTGTTCGCGCCGAACGTCAACTCGTTCCGCCGCTTCCTCCCGGACACTTCGGCACCGGTAAACGTCGAGTGGGGCGAAGAGAACCGCACCGTCGGCCTGCGCGTACCGGATGCCGGACCGCAGAACCGCCGCGTGGAAAACCGCCTGCCGGGCGCTGACGCCAACCCGTATCTGGCGATTGCCGCGAGCCTGCTCTGCGGTTACATCGGCATGGTCGAGGGCCTGAACCCGAGCGCCCCTGTGGTCGGCCGTGGATATGAGCGCCGCAACCTGCGCCTGCCGCTGACCATCGAGGACGCGCTGGAGCGCATGGAAAACAGCGCGACCATCGAGAAGTACCTCGGCAAGACCTTCATCACCGGCTACGTCGCGGTCAAGCGGGCCGAGCATGAAAACTTCAAGCGCGTGATCAGCTCCTGGGAGCGTGAGTACCTGCTCTTCGCCGTCTGATGCGCCGGGCGCGGCGGCCAGCCGTCGCGCCTTCACCGATAACAAGGAGAATTGGCATGACCAGCAACAACCCGCAAACCCGTGAGTGGCAAGCGCTGAGCAGCGATCACCACCTGGCCCCGTTCAGCGACTTCAAGCAACTGAAAGAGAAGGGCCCGCGGATCATCACCAACGCCAAGGGCGTTTATCTGTGGGACAGCGAAGGCAACAAGATCCTCGACGGCATGGCCGGCCTCTGGTGCGTGGCGATCGGTTACGGTCGCGATGAACTGGCCGATGCCGCCGCCAAACAGATGCGCGAACTGCCGTACTACAACCTGTTCTTCCAGACCGCACACCCGCCGGCACTGGAACTGGCCAAGTCGATTGCCGACGTGGCGCCAGAAGGCATGAACCACGTGTTCTTCACTGGCTCCGGCTCCGAAGGCAACGACACCATGTTGCGCATGGTCCGCCACTACTGGGCGATCAAAGGCCAGCCGAACAAGAAAGTCATCATCAGCCGCAAGAACGGTTATCACGGTTCTACCGTGGCCGGCGCGAGCCTCGGCGGCATGACTTATATGCACGAGCAGGGCGACCTGCCGATTCCGGGCATTGTCCACATCGCGCAGCCGTACTGGTTCGCCGAAGGCGGTGACATGTCGCCGGAAGAGTTCGGCATCTGGGCGGCCAATCAGCTCGAAGAGAAGATTCTCGAAGTCGGCGTCGACAACGTCGGTGCCTTTATTGCCGAGCCGATCCAGGGTGCCGGCGGCGTGATCATTCCGCCCGAGACCTACTGGCCGCGCATCAAGGAAATCCTCGCCAAGTACGACATTCTCTTTGTTGCCGACGAAGTGATCTGCGGTTTCGGCCGTACCGGTGAGTGGTTCGGTAGCGATTTCTACGACCTTGCGCCTGACATGATGACCATCGCCAAAGGCCTGACCTCCGGCTACATCCCGATGGGCGGGTTGATCGTGCGTGATTCGGTGGTGGCCGTGCTCAATGAAGGCGGCGATTTCAACCACGGCTTCACTTACTCCGGCCACCCGGTGGCAGCCGCGGTGGGCCTGGAAAACATCCGTATCCTGCGCGATGAAAAAATTATCGAGAACGCCCACAACGAAACGGCACCGTATTTGCAGAAACGTCTGCGCGAGCTGAACGATCACCCGTTGGTGGGTGAAGTTCGCGGCGTCGGTCTGCTGGGGGCGATCGAGCTGGTGCAGGACAAGGCCACGCGCAAGCGTTACGAAGGCAAGGGTGTGGGCATGATCTGCCGGCAGTTCTGCTTCGACAATGGCCTGATCATGCGCGCGGTGGGCGACACCATGATCATCGCGCCGCCGCTGGTGATCAGCAAAGCGGAGATCGATGAGCTGGTTACAAAAGCACGCAAGTGTCTGGACCTGACCCTCGGTGCGCTGCAGGCCTAGGTGCTAGGCTTTGGGCGGGGGAGCTGCGGCGCACTCGCTCAAAGCTGTCAGAAAGGCTGGTCTTTTGTTGAAAGACCGCCTCGGATCTTGCCAGACTAGCCGCGGTTCCAGTTGTCCGGGTTCGGCCGCTGAACAAAGTGGTTCAAAAAAGAAAAATTTGGAGCATGACGCATGAAGGCATTATGTAAAAAGCTAGCTGGCAAGACTCTGCTCGCGCTGTCCATGGCGGGCATGATGGCGGGTGCGGTGCACGCGGACGACAAGGTACTGCACGTCTACAACTGGTCCGACTACATCGCGCCGGACACCGTGGCCAACTTCGAAAAAGCCACCGGGATCAAAGTCGTCTACGACGTCTTCGACAGTAACGAAACCCTGGAAGCCAAGCTGCTGGCCGGCAAGTCCGGTTACGACATCGTGGTGCCTTCCAACAATTTCCTCGCCAAGCAGATCAAGGCCGGCGTTTACCAGGAGCTGGACAAGTCCAAGCTGCCGAACTGGAAAAACCTCGACGAAGATCTGCTCAAGGCCGTTGGCGATGCCAGCGACCAGGGCAACAAACACGCCTTCCCGTACATGTGGGGCTCGATCGGCATCGGCTACAACCCGGCCAAGGTCAAGGCTGCGCTGGGTATCGACAAGATCGATTCGTGGGACGTGGTGTTCAAGCCGGAAAACATCGAGAAACTCAAAAGCTGCGGCGTGAGCTTCCTCGATGCCCCGACCGAAATGATTCCGGCGGCATTGCACTATCTGGGCAAGCCGACCAACAGCAAGGACAAGGCTGACCTGAAAGCCGCCGAAGACCTGTTCCTGAAGATCCGTCCTTCGGTCGCCTACTTCCACTCTTCCAAGTACATCTCCGATCTGGCCAACGGCAACATCTGCGTCGCCGTCGGTTACTCGGGTGACCTGGAGCAATCCAAGACCCGCGCTCAGGAAGCCGGTGACAAGGTCAAGCTGGCCTACACCATTCCAAAAGAAGGCGCCGGTACTTTCTACGACATGGTCGCCATTCCCAAGGATGCCGAAAACGTCGAAGCCGCCTACAAATTCATGAACTACCTGCTGGAGCCGCAAGTGATGGCCGGCATCACCAACGCCGTGCGTTTCCCGAACGGCAACAAGGCGGCAACGCCTCTGGTGGACAAGGACATCACCAGCGACCCGAGCATCTACCCGTCGGCTGAAGTGAAGAAGCAGCTCTATGCGATCAGCGATCTGGACGCTGCAACGCTGCGTCTGATCACGCGCAGCTGGACCAAGATCAAATCGGGCAAATAAGCCGGTTTGTCGCCACAACCACTGGCCGTCGTCGTCGCGACGGCGGCCAGCGGTTAATTAAATGACAGAAAGTTTTGCTGGATCGGTTTTTCGAGGGTAAGTTGCGCGCCGGTTTTGTTGTCGGGCAGCCATGGCTGTCATGCAGCGCGGGGCAACTTGGGCCCAATCAATTTAGAGGACCTCCACTTGCCTGTATTTTCTTCTTTGCGCAAAGCCCTGCTGGTCGCTGCCGGCCTGACAATCGCTGTCGGAGCCCAGGCCGCCGGTACGGTGCATATTTATAACTGGTCCGATTACATCGGCGAATCGACCCTGGCCGACTTCGAGAAAGAGACCGGGATCAAACCGGTCTACGACGTTTTCGACTCCAACGAAACCCTGGAAGGCAAGCTGCTCGCCGGGCGTACCGGTTACGACGTGGTCGTGCCGTCGAACCACTTCCTTGGCAAGCAGATCAAGGCGGGCGCGTTCCAGAAGCTCGACAAGGCGCAACTGCCCAATTATTCCAACCTCGACCCGGTGCTGCTCAAGCGCCTGGAGCAGAACGATCCCGGCAACCTCTACGCCGTGCCGTATCTGTGGGGCACCAACGGCATCGGCTACAACGTCGACAAGGTCAAGGCCGTGCTCGGTATCGACAAGATCGATTCCTGGGCCGTGCTGTTCGAGCCGGAAAACATCAAGAAGCTGCACAGCTGCGGTGTCGCGTTCCTCGATTCGGCTGATGAAATGATGCCGACCATGCTCAATTACCTGGGCCTGAACGCCAACAGCACCAACACCAAAGACTATGAAAAGGCCACCGCCAAGTTGCTCGCGGTGCGTCCCTACGTGACCTATTTCCATTCCTCGAAGTACATCGGCGATCTGGCCAACGGCGACATCTGCGTGGCCATCGGTTTCTCCGGCGATATCTTCCAGGCGAAGAACCGTGCCGAGGAAGCCAAGAAGGGCGTCAACATCGCCTATTCGATCCCGAAAGAGGGCGGCGCGCTGTGGTTCGACATGCTGGCGATCCCCAAGGATTCGTCCAACGTCAAGGAAGCCCACGCCTTCATCAACTATTTGCTGAAACCTGAGGTGATCGCCCAGGTCAGTGATTACGTCGGTTACGCCAACCCCAACCCGGGTTCGGACAAGCTGATGGAACAATCCATTCGCACCGATGAAGCGGTTTACCCACCGCAAGCAGTCCTCGACAAGACCTACGTGTCGACCGAGTTGCCAGCCAATATTCAGCGTTTGATGACCCGTAGCTGGACCAAGGTCAAGTCGGGCAAATAACGCACAAACTATCCAGGGTTCGTCTTGCGGGGCGAACTGCTGCTTCTGTTGGGAGTTTCGTAAATGGCAGTTGCCTCCGGCGCCTACAAGAAAGCCCTCGAGGGCGACCAGACACCGAAACAGGTGCTGGTCAAAATCGACCGGGTCACGAAGAAGTTCGACGAGACGATTGCCGTGGACGACGTGTCCCTGGAAATCAAGAAGGGCGAAATTTTTGCCCTGCTCGGCGGTTCGGGATCGGGCAAATCCACCTTGCTACGGATGCTTGCTGGCTTCGAACGGCCCACGGAAGGGCGGATTTTCCTCGACGGCGTCGACATCACCGACATGCCGCCGTACGACCGTCCGATCAACATGATGTTCCAGTCTTACGCTTTGTTCCCGCACATGACCGTGGCGCAGAACATCGCCTTCGGCCTGCAGCAGGACAAGATCCCCAAGGCTGAAATCGACGCCCGCGTGGCCGAGATGCTCAAGCTGGTGCAGATGAGCCAGTATGCCAAGCGCAAGCCGCATCAACTCTCCGGCGGTCAGCGCCAGCGTGTGGCCCTGGCCCGTTCGCTGGCCAAGCGGCCGAAACTGTTGCTGCTCGACGAGCCGATGGGCGCTCTGGACAAAAAGCTGCGCTCGCAGATGCAGCTGGAACTGGTGGAAATCATCGAGCGCGTTGGCGTGACCTGCGTCATGGTCACCCACGACCAGGAAGAAGCCATGACCATGGCCGAGCGCATCGCGATCATGCACCTCGGTTGGATCGCGCAAATCGGCAGTCCGATCGACATCTACGAAACCCCGACCAGCCGTCTGGTCTGCGAATTCATCGGCAACGTCAACATCTTCGAAGGCGAAGTGATCGACGACGCCGAAGGCCACGCGACCATTACCTGCAAGGACCTCGACCGGCAGATCTACGTCGGCCACGGCATCAGCACCTCGGTGCAGGACAAGTCGGTCACCTACGCGATTCGCCCGGAAAAACTGCTGGTCACCGCCGACATGCCGACCTGCGAGTACAACTGGTCGAGCGGCAAGGTCCACGACATCGCTTATCTGGGCGGGCACTCGGTGTTCTACGTCGAATTGCCAAGCGGCAAACTGGTGCAGTCGTTCGTCGCCAACGCCGAACGTCGCGGCGCGCGTCCGACCTGGGGCGATCAGGTCTACGTGTGGTGGGAAGACGATAGCGGCGTGGTACTTCGCTCATGAACATGCGCAAATTCAAACGCCGTATAAACCGAATCATCCCCAATGGCCGGCAGCTGGTCATCGGGGTGCCGTTCATCTGGCTGTTCCTGTTCTTCATGCTGCCGTTCTTCATCGTCCTGAAGATCAGCTTCGCCGAAGCCGACGTGGCGATCCCGCCGTACACCGAGATCTACACCTACGCCGAGCAGAAGCTGCAAGTGCTGCTGAACCTGGGCAACTACGCGTTGCTTGGTGACGACGAGCTGTACATCGCGGCCTATCTCGGCTCGCTGAAAATGGCCTTTATCAGCACCTTGCTCTGCCTGCTGATCGGCTATCCGATGGCCTACGCCATCGCCAGCGCGCGCAAAGAGCTGCAAACGGTGCTGGTGCTGTTGATCATGATGCCGACCTGGACGGCGATCTTGATCCGCGTCTACGCATGGATGGGCATCCTCAGCAACAACGGCCTGCTCAACGGCTTCCTGATGAGCATGGGCCTGATCGACGAGCCGCTGCAGATTCTCAATACCAACCTGGCGGTGTACATCGGGATTGTCTATTCGTACCTGCCGTTCATGATCCTGCCGCTCTACGCCAACCTGGTCAAACACGATCAGAGTCTGCTGGAAGCCGCGTCCGATCTGGGTTCGAGTACGTTCAACAGCTTCTGGAAGATCACCATTCCATTGTCCAAGAACGGCATCATCGCCGGCTGCATGCTGGTATTCATTCCTGTGGTCGGCGAGTTCGTGATCCCGGAACTGCTCGGCGGCCCGGAAACCCTGATGATCGGTAAGGTGTTGTGGCAAGAGTTCTTCAACAACCGCGACTGGCCGGTGGCGTCCGCGCTGGCGGTAGTGATGCTGGCGATCCTGATTGTGCCGATCATTCTGTTCAACCGCAGTCAGGCCAAGGAAATGGAGGGTAAAGAATGAAGCGCTTCCGTTTCTCCAGCCTGATGCTGATATTGGGTCTGCTGTTCATCTATCTGCCGATGCTGATCCTGGTGATCTACTCGTTCAACGCCTCGAAACTGGTGACGGTGTGGGGCGGCTGGTCGATCAAGTGGTACGTCGGCCTGCTCGACAACTCGCAATTGATGGGCTCGGTGTTGCGCTCGCTGGAAATCGCCTGCTACACCGCCGTGGCGGCGGTGGCACTGGGTACCCTGGCAGCGTTCGTGCTGACCCGTATCACCCGCTTCAAGGGCCGTACGCTGTTCGGTGGCCTGGTGACTGCACCACTGGTGATGCCGGAAGTGATCACCGGTCTGTCGCTGTTGCTGCTGTTCGTGGCCATGGCGCAGATGATCGGCTGGCCGCAGGAGCGCGGTATCGTCACCATCTGGATCGCCCACACCACGTTCTGCGCGGCGTATGTGGCGGTGGTGGTGTCAGCGCGCTTGCGTGAGCTGGACCTGTCGATCGAAGAGGCGGCGATGGACCTGGGTGCGCGGCCGTGGAAGGTGTTCTTCCTGATCACCATCCCGATGATCGCGCCGTCGCTGGCGGCGGGCGGCATGATGTCGTTCGCGCTGTCGCTGGATGACCTGGTGCTGGCAAGCTTCGTGTCCGGCCCGGGTTCGACGACCCTGCCGATGGAAGTGTTCTCGGCCGTGCGCCTGGGTGTGAAACCGGAAATCAACGCCGTGGCCAGTCTGATTCTGCTGGCGGTGTCGCTGGTGACCTTCCTCGTCTGGTTCTTCAGCCGCCGCGCCGAAGAAGCACGCAAGAAAGCCATCCAGCAAGCCATCGAAGAAAGCGCGGCTGATTCGTGGAAGCAACCGGACGCGCGACGCGCGCCTGCGCCACAGACTGTGTGAGCCGGCGGGTTGGTTTCATTCCTGAGGCCAACCCAAATCAAAATGTGGGAGCGGGCTTTTGTGGTGAGGGGATTTATCCCCGATGGACTGCGCAGCAGGCCTTTTTTTTGGGGTCGCTTCGCAACCCAACGGGGATAAATCCCCTCGCCACAGGGCCCAGCTCCAAATCTGGTTTTAAGCAGTCCAGGGAGACTGGCGGATGACCTCGACGAAATTCATCGGTTTGAACCCTGGCTCCTGATCCACCAGCACATCAGTCTTCACATTGCCAAACGTGGTCTGCGGGCGATGACGCAAGCCGTCGGCGAACGCGCAGATGATGCACTCCTTGAAACCCTCCCCACGTGGATGCGCATGCACCACCGCTTCGCGCTGCACGCTGCTGAACGCCGCGTAGTCCATGCCCAGCACGTCCATCTCCACCCCGGCGGTCACCAGCGCGACGGTCGGGCGCAGATGCCTGGGCACGCCCGGCGTGGTGTGCAATGCGATCGACAGCCACACCTGCTCGATATCGTCGTCGCTCAGCCCGTACGGTTTGAGAAAGGCTGCGGCGGCATTTGCGCCGTCCACTTCGAAGCGCTCGTTATCGCTGCGATGGCCTGCGACCAGACCAAGGTCGTGGAACATCGCGCCGACATACAGCAGCTCCGGGTTATAGGCCAATTGCTGGCGCTCGCCGCTCAAGGCACCGAACAGAAACACCCGGCGCGAGTGGTGATAAAGCAGGTCGGATTCGATGTCGCGAATGTACTCGGTGGTGGCCCGGGCGAGGGCGCTGTCAGGGATCTTGATGCCGGCGATGGTGCTGGTCATAACGGTTTCCTCGTCAAAACGCCGTGGTGGCGCTGCTGGGGAAAGTCTGTTCCCCGCGCGCCAAGCGAACAATCGAGGCGTGGCTGCGATCCTTGCCATTGCACCGGCAAATCGTGCCAAGCTCACTTGTCGGGTGTGGGCTGGCCAGGGTTAGCTCGACCAACCAGTTGGACATGGCCCATGTGGGAGCGAGCTTGCTCGCGAAAGCGGTTTCTCATTCGACAGCTATGTTGCGTGTGTTGGCCTCTTCGCGAGCAAGCTCGCTCCCACGGGTTTGTGTGTTTGCCAAAGGATCGAGGACGTTTCAGTCATGAACAAATCCGTCGCCATTGTGGTGTTCCCCGGCGTGCAGTCACTGGACGTCAGCGGCCCCATGGACGTGTTTGCCGAAGCCAACCGCTTTCTTGCGCTGCAGGATCACTATCGCTTGCAAGTGATCGGCGTCGAGCATGGACCGATGGCCTGTTCCAACGGAATGAGCCTGAATGCCCACCGCCATTTCAGCGAAACAACCGAAGCCTACGACCTGTTGCTGGTCGCCGGCGGCCCGCAATTGCCGTTCATGGATTTTGGTCCCACGTTCGATGCCTGGCTGCGTGAAGCCTGTGGCCGCGCCCGGCGTTGCGGCTCGATCTGCAATGGCGCGTTCATGCTCGCCCGCGCCGGTTTGCTCGAGGGGCGCACTGTCACCACGCACTGGAACGATGCCGAGGCGTTGGCGCAATTGTGCCCGACCACGCGGGTCGAGGCGGATCGCCTGTATGTCGAGGACGGCGCGCTCTATACCTCGGCCGGGGTCACGGCAGGCATCGATCTGTCGTTGTACCTGCTGGCGCGCGACCACGGTGCCGAGGTCGCGCTGAGTGTGGCGAAACGGCTGGTGGTGTTCACCCAGCGCTCGGGCGGGCAATCGCAGTTCAGCCCGTTCCTCACGCCGCATGCCGAGCCGACGTCAGCGGTGGCGCTGGTGCAGTTGTATGTGCTGGCCAACCTCACTGGCGATCTGACGATCGCCGATCTGGCCAATGCCGCGAACATGAGTGCGCGCAATTTCTCCCGGGTGTTTGCGCGAGAAGCGAAAGTGACACCGGCGGAGTTTGTCGAACGGGCGCGGGTGGATGCGGCGCGGGTCATGCTGGAAAGCACCACGGCGCCGCTGAAGACCGTGGCCTATCAGTGCGGGTTTCGTGATGCGCAGCATATGCGCAGTGTGTTCAACCGGCGCTTGGGCGTGACGCCCCAGCAGTTTCGGCTGAATTTTGCGCTGGATGTTTGATCCGGGCTTGAGCTCGAAAGCCCTCACCCCAGCCCTCTCCCAGAGGGAGAGGGGGCCGACCGCGTTGTCTGGCGTGTTACATCGACCTGAAAGACCTTATCGATTATGGATTCGGTGCCAATCTTGCACGTCGGCGTTTCTCCCCAATATCCCCCAATCGGTCCCCTCTCCCTCTGGGAGAGGGCTAGGGTGAGGGGCTCTTCAGGGCTTGCGCGCAGGCAACAGCTTCAACGTACTGCGCGTATTCGCCAGCACCTCTTCCTCGCTGAAATGCGCCTGCGCATAAATCCCCTCCACATACGCCTCGGCTTGGTCGTCATAGTGACTGTCCAGCGGTACGCCACTTTGGCCGACCGGGTTGATCGTCAGGCCATGCACCGGATCGGCAAAATCCACCAGACGTCGCGTCGACGGTCCATAGGTCACCGGCCATGGTGCCGGGCCGATCTTCGCCGAGAGGTTGTTCGGCACTTCGTGGCTGCCCGGCGCTGCGAACGGGCCGACGTTGAACAGGCGATCCAGCGGCTTCTGCTGCCCCAGCGGATGGCCGTGGGTGAGGGTGTGCGCCGCGCCCCACTGCCAACCGGCCACGTTATCGCCGAGGGTCAGTTTCAGATGCGCCATGCTTGCCGCCCACGCCGTGCGCACGACATCGGCGCGGGTTTCTTTGGCTGGCGTGCTGCGATTGTCCCACCACGGTGAGTCCGCCTTGGCCGCCAGGCGTGGCAACGCCGAATCGATTACCCGCGTCGACAGCAGTGTCTCGAAGAAGTCATTGCCCAACTCATCGCGCATCGCCGCATCGGCAAGGTCATAGAGGAACTGGTTGAACACCGTCGCGCTGATCGAATTGAGCGGATAGTCGCCAGGCCACTGCGCCAGTTGCTCGACCAGTTTCAGCTGCGCCGGATCACTCACCACCTCGCGCAACACCGGCAACAGCGGCGCCAACAGGCGCGGGCCGTAACCGGTCGCCGTGCCCAGTTGCAGTTGCTGGTTGGCCTCGTTGCTCCACTTCACCCGGTTGTCGCTGAGCTGACGGTCAAGCTGCTGACCACGATCGGCAAGGTTGTAGTAACCGGGGATCTCCATGCCGGTCGGCGACACGGGCTGGAAGTTGGCCGAGACGATATAGCCGCGCGCCGGGTTCTCTTCCTGCGGGTTGGCGCTGAACGGGAAGTAACCTTCCTTGTCCGCTTCAGCCGTGCTGCCGTCGAGGATGAAGCCCGGTTTCACCCCGGCCGGACGTTTGGGCAGCAGGGCCGAGGCCCACCAGGCGATATCGCCTTTGGCGTTGGCGTACACCAGATTCAGGCCCGGCGCCTGCACCTTGGCCGCTGCCGCGCGGGCCTTGGCCAACGTGTCGGCGCGGTTGAGCTGGTAGAAACCGTCGAGGATCGGGTTGGGTGTTTCGAGGAAGGCCCACCACATCGCGATCGGGGTCTTGCCGGCAGCGCTGCCGAGGGCATCGTTGACGATGGGGCCGTGCGGGGACCGGCGCAAGGTGAGAGTCACCGGCGCCTGACCCTTTACATTGATCTGTTGTTCGCTGACGAGCATCTCGGTCCACTGGCCGCGATACCAGACCTGATTGGGGTTGTCCGGGTTGACCTTCTCGGCGATCAGGTCGAGATCGTCGTTCTGGAACATGGTCAGGCTCCAGCCGAAATCGAGGTTGTGTCCCAGAAACGCGAACGGCACCAGCGCCTGATGATGGCCGTACAACTCGAAACCCGGTGCCGACAGCTGCGCCTCGTACCACACCGACGGCACCGAGAAACGGATATGCGGATCGCCGGCCAGCAACGGCTTGCCACTCTGACTGCGGCTGCCGGCAATCACCCAGGCGTTGCTGCCCTCGAACTGCGGCAGGCCGTTGTCGAGCAGCGCCTGTTCGCTGAGGCGGGCGAGGGCGGTGAGGTCCTGCCAGTCGCCGGCGGCGAGGGCCGGTGCGTGCCGGGTGTGATCGGTGGCCAGAACGCCTTTGGCCTGCCAGTCGAGATCGAACACATTGAGGTAATCGGCGCCGAGCTGATCGCGCACGTAGGTCAGCAGCGGCTCGGTGCGAAACGCGGCGGCAAAGCTGTAGGCCATGTAGCCGGCGACGCTGATGCTGTCTTCGGCAGTGAACGGCCGCTTGGGGATGCCCAGCACGTCGAACTCGATCGGCGCGGCGTGGGTGTCCTGATATTGGTTGATGCCATCCAGATAGGCTTGCAGGCCCTTCCACGCCGGCGACTGCCTGTCGAGGCTGGCGACGTAACTGGCCGCGCGCTCGCGAATGCGCAGGCTGCGAAACAGTTTGTCGGTGTCGAGCAGTTTCGGCCCGAGCACTTCGGCCAGCTCGCCCCGGGCGAGGCGGCGCATGGCTTCCATCTGGAACAGGCGGTCCTGCGCGTGCACGTAACCGAGGGCGCGATAGAGGTCGGTTTCGTTCTCGGCGCGGATATGCGGCACACCGCGCTCGTCGTAGCGCACGGTCACCGAGCCTTGCAGATTGCGCAGCTCGACCTGGCCCTGGCGCGTCGGCTGCTTGCTGTAGATATGCCCGCCGGCGGCGCCGAGCAGGACAACGATGAGCAAGGCAACGACGATCAACGCACGCTTCATGGTGACTCCTTGTGCAGGCGAAAAGGCCGCCCGTCGGGCTGCAAACATTTAGCACAGAGCATCTGTGCGGTGCAGCGCTGTCCTTGAAAAGTCCGGAATGCCTTACTTCGCGTCCGCCGGCCACGGGCAATAACACCCCACCGCCAAGGTGTGGGTAGCATTGACCGGGCGATCTTCCGTCAGGGCATGCAGGATCGGTTCGATAAAGCTGTTGCTGGAGTTGCAGGTCAGGCCTTCGCTGTACGGGCCGAAATAGGCGAGTTTGCCGCTACGATCCCAGATCGCCACGGCGGGGCTGGCGGGGATCTGTTCGGCGCCGGGCAGGACGATGATGGTTTTCAGGCTGGCGAGGGTGGCGGGCAACTGGCCGTGGCTGCCGGGCTTTTGCACGGCGAAGAACTCCACGCCGCGAGGGCCGAACTGTTCGACCATCTCGCTCAGGTGCTGTTGATTACCGACGTTGCACGGGCAGGCCGGGTCCCAGAAGTGCACCAGGCGGATATTGCCCGGCCCGGCGAGGTTGTCCGGCAGGCGCAGCGGGTCACCGGAAAATACCGCCGTATGTTCGCTGAACGCGCGCAGATAGCGGCCCTGAAACCAGTCATACGCCGCCCACAGCACCCCGGCGCAGATCAGCGCGAGCAGGCTGGCGAACAGTGCGGTGCGGTAGGGCGAACGCATGATTTCGGAATCTGAAAAGGTTGGCTAGCTTGCCATGCTTGCTCCGACAGATGAATATCGCAGGCCGATAAAGTCCGTTTACCGCTCTGGAATACCCGCATGCCTGATACTTTCGACCCCGATCATTTACGCGCGAGCCTCAAGCCATTGGCCGAGTGGCAGCCGTTATCGGATGAGGCGAAGGCTTATCAGCGCTTCTACAAGACCGACTTTGCCGAGCGCGACGTCTGGCGCGGCATGGGTCGTTTCGAAGTCGATGGCTACGAGCTGGTCAGCCATTGCTGGTGGCCGGAGAAGGTCAAGGCGACGCTGTTTCTGCTGCATGGTTACTACGATCACATCGGCCTGTACCGGCATGTGATCGAGTGGGCGCTGGATCAGGATTTCGCCGTGATCGCCTGCGACTTGCCGGGGCATGGTCTGTCGAGCGGGCCACGGGCAAGCATTCGTGATTTCTCTGAATACCAGGACGTGTTGCAGGCGCTGTTTGCTGAAGCGAACTCGATCGCGCTGCCGCAGCCTTGGCATTTGTGCGGGCAAAGCACCGGTGGCGCGATTGTCGTCGATCACCTGCTCAACCATGGCGAGAAGAGCCCGGCGCAGGGGCAAGTGATTCTGCTGGCGCCATTGGTAAGGCCGAGGGCGTGGGGCTGGTCGCAGCTGAGTTATTACCTGCTGCGGCCGTTTGTGCGCGGCGTGGTGCGACGCTTTAGCGAGAATTCCAATGATCCGGATTTTCTGCCGTTTCTGCAGGCCGATCCGTTACAGCCAAGACGCCTGCCGACGAAATGGGTGGGCGCGCTGTCGCGCTGGATCATCCGCGTCGAGCACGCGAAAAAAAGTCCGCGACGGCCGCTGATCATTCAGGGGCAGGCGGACATGACTGTCGACTGGCAGCACAATCTGCAGGTGTTGAAATGGAAGTTCGACCGGCCGCAGATTCTGCTGTTGGCCGAGGCACGGCATAACCTGGCCAATGAAACGGCGGAGATGCGTGAGGAGTATTTCGAATTCTTGAGCAAGCGGATCAGGGGCAGAAATCTGTAGCGCTGTGCCGGCCTCTTCGCGAGCAAGCTCGCTCCCACATTGGAATGCAAACCCTGTGGGAGCGAGCTTGCTCGCGAAGGCGGCTTATCTGGCGACGAAGATTATTGGCCGACCGCCAACCCCGCCCGAATCGCCGCCAGCGCCGCCTGGTAATAAGCCTTGCCCTCGGTCGACTCGGCAAACGTCGCAAATTCTTCGAGCTCCTCATCCGACAAGTCGCGATAGACATAGAGCAGCGTGTTGTTCAGATCGGCGCCGATCTGATCCATCAGCCGCTGGCGCTGACCGTTCAACATGCCCTGCGCCTGTCCACCGCCGAGCAGTCCCGGGATCATCGAACTCAAGCTGTCCGCCGCTACGCCGGCAATCGCCAGGCTGACCTCGGCGCCAGCCTCTCGGGCTGGCAGGGCCTGGGCGAGATGGCCGATGATCAGCAAGCGACTGTCGCTGGCCTGCATCTTCGGCAGACCCTGGGCGTTTTTTGCCAGTTGGTCGCGGCGGGTCGCCAGCAATTCGGCGGCGACGATTTTCTTGCCCAGCGGTGACTGGAAGAAGGTCAGCGCCGGTTTAGGGTCGGCGAGTTTCTGCCGCAGTTGCGCTTCGGCACGCTGATCCATGGCCTGCGCGGCAAAGCGTTGATTGCTGTTGTTGACCAGCGCCTGAAATACCGCAGGCGGCAGGCTGTTCTGATAGCGCTGCTGGGCGGCGCTCAGGGCATCGTTGAAATGCGCGCGTTGTTCTGGCCAGCCGGCGACCTTGTACAACTGATCGTGGCCGTCCGCCCAGGCGGGCAATACGCAGAACATCAACAGTGAAAAAAGCAAACGGCGCATAGGGACTCCTGTCAGCAGCGGACTATTGTCCGTGCGGTGCCGGTACTTGTCGAGAATTCGTAGCAAGCCGCTGCGTGGCTCTGTCGGATTTATCGCCGTCGGCATACTATGCGCGCCATGCCGATATCCTCTGAACACCCGCTGCTGTTACGCATTGTCGACGACCTGGCCGAACACGGCTGGTCGCAGCAGAACATCTTCCTGCCCGCCGATCTGACCCGGGCGCTGGCGGCCGAGTGCCGTAAACGTGAAGCCGAAGGTGAGCTGGCGCCGGCAGCGGTCGGTCGCGGGCCGTTTTCGGAGATTCGCGAGGGTATTCGCGGCGATCACATCCAGTGGATCGACCCGGGTCAGGCCGAGGCCACCGACCGTTACCTGAGCCTGATGGACAGTCTGCGCGAGGCACTCAATCGCGGCTTGTTTCTGGGGCTTGAGGATTTCGAATGCCATTTCGCCCTGTACCCGCCCGGCGCGTTTTACCTCAAGCACGTTGACCGCTTTCGCGATGATGACCGGCGCATGGTCTCGGCCGTCATTTACCTCAACGAGGCCTGGTTGCCGGAGGACGGCGGACAGTTGCGCATGTACCTGGGCGAAGAACGTGTGCATGACGTACAGCCGACCGGCGGCTGTCTGGTGGTGTTTCTCTCCGGCGAAGTGCCCCACGAAGTGATGCCGGCCCATCGCGAGCGCCTGTCGCTGACTGGCTGGTTCCGTCGCCGTGGCAACGAGCCGTTCTGAACATGGAAAAGATCCTGGTCAGTCGCTGCCTGCTGGGCCATCGCGTGCGTTATGACGGTGGTGCGAGCGGGCCGTTTGATCTGCTTGAGCAGTGGATCGAAGAAGGGCGCGTGGTGCCGTTGTGTCCGGAGGTGGCGGGTGGATTGCCGACGCCGCGGGCGGCGGCGGAGATTCCTGGCGGGCAGGGCGGTCAGGTGCTGGATGGCATTGCCGCAGTCATCACTACTGATGGCGAGGATGTCAGCGCGCAGTTTCTCGAGGGGGCGCGGCAAGCGCTGGAACTGGTGCAAAAGCACGGCATTCGGGTGGCGGTGCTCAAGGCCAACAGTCCGTCTTGCGGGAATCTGTTGACGTATGACGGCACGTTCAGCGGGGTCAAGGTCAATGGCGAAGGGGTGACGGCGGCGTTGCTCAAGCGTCATGGGGTTCGGGTTTTCAGTGAGCTTGAACTGGCTGAGGCGGCGGTGACTCTGGCGGCTTTGGACTGATCCGCCATCGTTGCCCTCACCCCAGCCCTCTCCCGGGGGGAGAGGGGGCCAACCGAGGTGTCTGGCGCTGTCCATCGACCTGAAAGACCTTGGCGACCAGGGATTCGACAAAGCCATGATCAGTCGATTTCGGATTCGGTATAGCAATCCCAAGTCGGCGTACCTCTAAAGCATCCCCGGATCAGTTCCCTCTCCCTCCGGGAGAGGGTTAGGGTGAGGGGCTCTTACGGTTTCAACCACTTCTCGGACAACGCCGCCAACCGCCCATCCGCCTTGATCCGCTCCAGCGCGCTCTTGAGGCTGGCCTGAAACGCCGGATTACCCTTCTGAAACGGTATCGCCAATTCCACCGGCGTCGCCGCTTTCGGCTTCTCTTCCGTCAACGCCTGCACCAGCACCATCGGCCGCGGCGTCTCGTCCTTCTTCGCCAACAACTGCCCGTCGACCTGGCCGTACGGCTCGCTGAAGTCGAAACGATCCTTGAGTTCGGGTGTCAGTGCTATGTGGTTGAGCGCGACGTCGTACTTGCCGCTTTCAACGCCCTGGAGCAGGTCGCCCTCGTCGGTGACGATGAAGTCGGCTCGTACATCCAGCTCTTGGGCCAGAAGTTGCCCAAGCTCGACCTCGAACCCCGTGAGGGTGTCGCCCTCCTTGTAATTGAAGGGCGGTGTATTAGCCTCAAGGGCTATGCGCAGCTCGCCACGGTCGTTGACGTCATCAATCAGTTCGGCGTGAGCCAGCGGGCTCAGAAGGGGTAGCAGGCAGATCAGGCCAGGCAGCAGGCGCATGGTCACTCCTTTGAAATCATTATCGCGACGCTCTGATTCAGGCTCGCTTTGCTATGGTTGTCGAGTGCCTTCGACAACGAATGGTCATGAAGTTGTCATGACCGTGCGGATTTTACGGAAAAACTGGAGAAGAAAATGAAAAGCTTTTTGTCACGTGCAGCGTTGGCCGGTGTGCTGATGGGTGTTTCGGTGCTGGCCAGTGCGGCGACACCGGCGCCGAAGGATGCTGAAGTGTTCATCGTTTCTCCCGAGGACGGCGCCACCGTCTCGCAGGAATTCAAGGTCAAGTTCGGCGTCAAGAACATCGCGCTGGCCCCGGCGGGTGACACCACCAAGAACACCGGCCACCATCACCTGCTGATCGACGTCGACGACCTGCCGGCCGAAGGCGCGCCGATCCCGACTGACGCCCATCACATGCATTTCGGCAAGGCGCAGACCGAAGCCACGATCAAACTGGCCCCGGGCAAACACACCTTGCAACTGATCCTCGGCGACAGCGGCCACATGCCGTTCGACCCATCGATCGTTTCGGAAAAAATCACGGTCAACGTGAAATAAAAAAAGGGAGCCCTGCGGGGCTCCCTTTTTTAATTCAGCTTCAAGTGGCTGGCTGCAAGCGGCAAGGTGAAGCAAAAGCGCTGTTCACTTGCCCCTAGTAGCTTGAAGCTTGCCGCTGCTTCTTCAGAAGAGAACACGGCTACGGATAGTGCCGTTGACGTGTTGCAGCTTCTCTTGCGCCAGCTCCGAGTATTCGGCGTCGACGTCGATCACCACGTAACCGACTTTCTCGTTGGTCTGCAGGAACTGACCGGAGATGTTGATGCCGTTTTCGGCGAAAACCTTGTTGATCTCGCTCATCACACCCGGGATGTTCTCGTGGATGTGCAGCAGGCGGTGCTTGCCAGGGTGAGCCGGCAGGGCCACTTCCGGGAAGTTCACCGACGACACCGAAGTACCGTTGTCGCTGTACTTGACCAGTTTCTCTGCTACTTCCAGACCGATGTTGGCTTGCGCTTCGGCGGTCGAGCCACCGATGTGCGGGGTCAGGATCACGTTGTCGAGGCCACGCAGCGGGCTTTCGAACTCTTCGTCGTTGGAGCGTGGTTCCACCGGGAACACGTCGATGGCCGCGCCGATCAGGTGCTTGTCCTTGATCGCGTCCGCCAGGGCGTCGAGTTCGACCACGGTGCCGCGCGCGGCGTTGATCAGGATGCCGCCCTTCTTGATGGCGCGGATTTCCTTCTCGCCGATCATCCACTGGGTCGCCGCAGTTTCCGGGACGTGCAGGGTGACGATATCGGACATGCCCAGCAGCTCGTGCAGGTTGTTGACCTGCGTAGCGTTGCCCAGTGGCAGCTTGGTCACGGTGTCATAGAAGAACACTTGCATGCCCAGGCCTTCAGCCAGCACCGACAGCTGCGTGCCGATCGAGCCGTAGCCGACGATGCCCAGCTTCTTGCCACGGATCTCGAACGAGTTGGCGGCGGACTTGATCCAGCCGCCACGGTGGCAGGATGCATTCTTCTCAGGGATGCCGCGCAGCAGCAGGATCGCTTCGGCCAGTACCAGCTCGGCTACGGAACGGGTGTTGGAGTACGGCGCGTTGAACACGGCGATACCGCGCTCGCGGGCCGCGCTGAGGTCAACCTGGTTGGTACCGATGCAGAAACAGCCGACCGCGACCAGTTTCTTCGCGTGATCGAAGATCTCTTCGGTCAGTTGCGTGCGCGAGCGGATGCCGATGAAGTGAGCGTCAGCGATCTTTTCCTTGAGCTGGGCTTCCGGCAAGGAACCAGTCAGGTATTCGATGCTGGTGTAGCCCGCCGCCTTGAGGACGTCGACAGCCGATTGGTGGACGCCTTCGAGAAGAAGGAACTTGATCTTGCTCTTATCGAGAGAAGTCTTGCTCATCTGCGTAAACCTGTATCCCGGAGAAAAATGGCAGGGAGGGAGCAGCCTGGAGCTGACCCGCACGGCAACAAAGCCGTCACCGCGGATCTGGCCTTGGGCACTGTCCTGCGGGGTCGGTATGCTAGCATAGCCACCCCGCTAAACACTCATTCCTGCGACGTGAAGCGTTCTCAGGATGACCATGAATTGTTCGAGAGTTCTGTCGATGACCGATCCTGCGCTGATTGATGAACTGAAGACCCTGGTTGAGCCTGGCAAAGTCCTCACCGACGCCGACTCCCTGAACACTTACGGCAAGGATTGGACCAAGCATTTCGCGCCGGCGCCGAGCGCCATCGTGTTTCCCAAGACCATCGAGCAAGTGCAGGCCGTGGTGCGTTGGGCCAACACCCACAAAATTTCGCTGGTGCCATCCGGCGGGCGCACCGGGCTGTCCGCCGCAGCAGTGGCGGCCAATGGCGAAGTGGTGGTTTCGTTCGATTACATGAACCAGATTCTCGACGTCAACCTCACCGACCGCACCGCCGTCTGCCAGCCGGGCGTGGTCACTGAGCATCTGCAGAACGTCGCCGAAGAAAACGGCCTGTACTATCCGGTCGACTTCGCCTCGGCAGGTTCCAGCCAGATTGGCGGCAATATCGGCACCAATGCCGGCGGGATCAAAGTGATTCGCTACGGCATGACCCGCAACTGGGTGGCCGGCATGAAAGTCGTCACCGGCAAGGGCGACGTGCTCGAGCTGAACAAGGACCTGATCAAGAACGCTACCGGTTACGACCTGCGTCAGCTGTTCATCGGCGCCGAAGGCACCCTCGGTTTCGTTGTCGAAGCGACCATGCGCCTCGATCGCGCGCCGAAAAACCTCACGGCGATGGTCCTCGGCACCGCCGATTTCGATTCGATCATGCCGGTGCTGCATGCCTTCCAGGGCAAACTCGACCTGACCGCGTTCGAATTCTTCTCCGACAAGGCCCTGGCCAAGGTCATGGGCCGTGGTGACGTGCCGGCGCCGTTCGAGACCGAGTGCCCGTTCTACGCCCTGCTGGAATTCGAAGCGACCACCGAAGAAGTGGCCAACAGCGCGCTGGAGACCTTCGAACACTGCGTAGAACAGGGCTGGGTGCTTGACGGCGTGATGAGCCAGAGCGAAACCCAGCTGCACAATCTGTGGAAGCTGCGCGAGTACATCTCCGAAACCATCTCCCACTGGACGCCGTACAAGAACGACATCTCGGTTACCGTCTCGAAAGTGCCGGCGTTCCTGCGCGAAATCGACGCGATCGTTGGCGAGCACTACCCGGATTTCGAAATCGTCTGGTTCGGCCACATCGGCGACGGCAATCTGCACCTGAACATCCTCAAGCCGGAAAATCTGAGCAAGGACGAGTTCTTTGCCAAGTGCGCCTCCGTCAACAAGTGGGTGTTCGAAACCGTCGAGAAGTACAACGGCTCGATCTCGGCCGAGCACGGCGTAGGTATGACCAAGCGTGATTACCTGACCTACAGCCGCTCGCCGGCCGAGATCGAGTACATGAAAGCGGTCAAGGCAGTGTTCGACCCGAACGGCATCATGAACCCGGGCAAGATTTTCCCGGTTTGATCGGTAATCTCTGTTGAATCAATAAAGGCAGGAGTCGGTAAATGAGCTATCAGCACCAGTACGTCGACGGCACGCGCATTCACTTCCCGATCGGGAAAGTCGTGTGCATTGGCCGCAATTACGCCGAGCACGCCAAGGAACTGGACAACCCGGTGCCGACCGAGCCGCTGCTGTTCATCAAGCCGGGCAGTTGCGTGGTGCCGCTGGAAGGCGGGTTCAGCATTCCGGCCGAGCGTGGTTCAGTGCACTACGAAGCGGAAATCGCCGTGTTGATCGGCAAGCCGCTGTCGACCAAACCAAGCCGTGAAGAAGTCCTCGATGCGATCTCCGGCTTCGCCCCGGCGCTGGACCTGACCCTGCGCGACAAGCAGGCCGAGCTGAAAGCCAAGGGCCTGCCGTGGGAAATCGCCAAGTCGTTCGACGGCGCGGCGGTGATCGCGCCGTTCGTGGTCGGCAGCACCTTCGCTGACCTGACCGACATTGGCATCCGCCTGACCATCAACGGCGAAGTGCGCCAGGACGGCAACAGCAGCGCGATGCTCAACCCGATCGTGCCGATGATCCAGCACATGGCCGGCTGCTTCTCGCTGCAGGCCGGCGACGTGATCCTCACCGGTACGCCAGTGGGCGTCGGCCCGCTGAACGTCGGCGATGAAATCGTCCTCGAACTGCCGGGGGCGAGCCGCTTCAGCAGCAGCGTGCGCTAACCGCAGAACCCCTTGCAGGGGTGAGCTTTGTGGTGAGGGGGTTTAGCGAAACGTCGCACCGCCCCGTTGGACTGCGCAGCAGGCCCCTCTTCAAGATCAAGAGGGGCGCGCTTCGCGCGCCAACGGGGATAAATCCCCTCGCCACAAGGGCCATTCCATATCTGTAATGTGTTGCTGCTGGCAAAATGCACACGCCAATCCCGCCATTTCCCGTTTTTTTCACATCCTCTCTGGATAATTCCCGCGATTCTGGCGTCTCAGCCGGCCTCTTTGTGCTATTACCCTCGGCCTGAATTAACGGAACGCATCCCTCGATGGCATCTCCAACTCAGCAGAAATCCCCCTCCCGTTCGCGCTTCGTCCTGCGCTGGTATGTCTGGCTGTTGCTGGTCATCGCCGCAGCCTATGGGCTGGCGTTCGCCATGCATTGGGATGATCGCGGCGTGCTGTGGGTGCTGGAGCGCTTCGAGAGCAAGGCAGAGCAGAAGGAGAGTGTCTGGCTGCCGGACTATCAGGTGGTGATCGATGCCAAGCCGCTGCCGGGCATGGAGAAGGACGAAGCTTCGGATCTGGCCTACAACCCGCAGACCAGGACCCTGTTTGCGGTGATGGGCAAGAATGCCTTCCTGGTCGAGCTGACGCTTCAGGGCGACGTTTTGCGCAAGATGCCGTTGGTGGGCTGGAGCAATCCGGAAGGCTTGACGGTCATGGAAAACGGTTTGCTGGCCATTGTCGATGAGCGTGAGCATACGTTGTCGATCGTTAAGGTCGATGCCGCGACCCGTGAGCTGAACATCGCCGATTTCCCCAAATACGACCTCGGGCCGTCGAAAGATCAGAACAAGGCTTTTGAGGCTATCACGTGGGATCCGCGCAATCAGCGACTTATTCTGGGGGAGGAACGCCCCCCGGCGCTGTTCGCGTGGAAAAGCGATGGCGGCCAGACCCTGCAGGGCGACAAGCAGAAACTGGCCAGCGATCAGCTGGATCTGCGCAACCTGTCGGCGCTGGCTGTCGATCCGCGCACTGGCCATCTGCTGGTGTTGTCCGCCGATTCGCACCTGTTGCTGGAACTGGACGAAGCCGGCAAGCAAGTCAGCTTCATGACATTGCTCGGCAATTTCAACGGTCTGAAAGACACCATCCCCCGCGCCGAAGGCATGACCATGGATGAGGACGGCACGCTGTACATGGTCAGCGAACCGAACCTGTTCTACCGATTCGAAAAACATCGGTAACTTTCCCTACAGCAATTGCGGAATTGCGCAGTTGTCGTGCGAGGCAAGTGGCCATTAAGCTTCAATTCAGACGGGCGTGATATTTCATCGGCCTGTCATGAATCCGAGCCTGCCTGAATGCGTCGACTTGCCCGCCCCAAACCACTGATTCTCGTCCTGTTGATGATTGTCCTGATCGCCATGATCGCGATCGGCCAATACCTGCGCCTGTTCGAGCGCGCCTGGTTCAACCTGCACACGCTGTGGCAACCGGTGAGCAGCGAGGCGATCGGCCTGGATCAATATCGGGTGGCCATCGAGGCGCGGCCGATCGACGGGCTCGACGATGACGTTTCGGCGCTGACCTACGATCCGGTGCGTAAAAGTCTGTTCACCGTGACCAACAAGAATTCCGAACTGGTCGAATTGTCCCTGGAAGGCAAGATTCTGCGGCGCATCGCTCTGGTCGGGTTTGGCGATCCGGAAGCCGTCGAGTACATCAGTGCCGACACCTACGTGATCACCGACGAGCGTCAGCAACGGCTGATCAAGATCCACCTCGAGGCCGACACCACTTTTCTCGATGCCGAAGATGCCGAGCAAATGACTCTCGGCGTGCACATGTCCGGCAACAAGGGTTTCGAAGGGCTGGCTTACGATTCAGTGGGCAAGCGGCTGTTCGTGGCGAAAGAACGCGACCCGATGCTGATCTACGAGGTCCACGGTTTTCCGCACTTCAAACCGGACAAGACCTACGCGGTGCACGTGATCAACAACCCCAAGCGCGATGCCGGGATGTTCGTGCGTGATCTGTCGAGTCTGCAGTACGACGAACGCAGCGGGCACTTGCTGGCACTGTCGGACGAGTCGCGGTTGATTATCGAACTGGATGTCGACGGGCGCCCCTTGAGCACCATGTCGATCAGCGGCGGGCGTCAGGGTTTGCAGAAAACCGTGCCGCAGGCGGAGGGAATTGCGATGGATGATGACGGCACGTTGTACCTGGTGAGCGAGCCGAATCTGTTTTACGTCTTCAAGAAGCCCACACAAAACTGACCAACACCACAAAACACTGTGGGAGCGAGCCTGCTCGCGAAGGCGGTGGACCAGTCTCTGAATATGTTGACTGACCCGACGCTTTCGCGAGCAGGCTCGCTCCCACAGGTTTATTTATCAGCCCAAGGCAAGTGGGCAGTCTGTTATTCAGCCTTCAGCGTCTTCACGCCTTCACTGGTGCCCAGCAACAACAGATCCGCCGGGCGCGCGGCGAACAGGCCGTTGGTGACCACGCCGACGATGGCATTGATCTGCGCTTCCAGCTCCACCGGGTTGGTGATCTGCAGGTTGAACACGTCGAGGATGATGTTGCCGTTGTCGGTCAACACGCCTTCGCGGTACACCGGGTCGCCACCGAGTTTCACCAATTGGCGGGCAACGTGGCTGCGGGCCATCGGGATGACTTCCACCGGCAGCGGGAATTCGCCGAGCACCGGCACCAGTTTGCTGGCGTCGGCGATGCAGATGAAGGTCTTGGCCACGGCGGCGACAATCTTCTCGCGGGTCAGGGCGGCGCCGCCGCCCTTGATCAGGTTCAGGTGCGCATCGCTTTCATCGGCGCCGTCGACGTAGAACTCCAGATCGCTGACGGTATTCAGCTCATACACCGGAATCCCATGGCCCTTGAGGCGCGCGGCGGTGGCTTCGGAGCTGGCGACCGCGCCATCGAACGCGCCCTTGTGCTGGGCCAGTGCATCGATGAAGCAATTGGCGGTGGAGCCGGTGCCGACGCCGACGATGCTCTTGTCGTCGAGTTTCGGCAGGATGAAGTCGACAGCGGCCTGGGCCACGGCCTGTTTGAGTTGATCCTGGGTCATGCGGGCTCCGGAAGCGGGCAAGGGTTGGGCAGAAAGGCCGGCATTATAGGCCTCGCGGTGGTAGAGGGGGAAACAAGCTGTGGTGAGGGGATTTATCCCCGTTCGGCAACGCAGTCGTCGTAAAACCCTGGAACGCGGTGTAACTGAAAAAATGCAGGGGAGCGCTTCGCACTCCAGCGGGGATAAATCCCCTCGCCACAACGGTGCTCACTCAAGAATGGGTTTCCAGACTCTAAAACCACCTGTTTAGTGTGGTCGCCTCGGCAAAAGGCGGGTTAGACTCGCTGGTCCCGCCCAATCGCCAGTGATGCTTTCCGATGCTCGAACAGTACGTCAAAAAGATCCTCACCTCGCGCGTTTATGACGTTGCCGTAGAAACCCCGCTGCAGAACGCTCGCCAGCTCTCCGAGCGGCTGGGCAATGACATCTGGCTCAAGCGCGAAGACTTGCAGCCAGTGTTCTCGTTCAAGATTCGCGGCGCCTACAACAAGCTGACGCAATTGAGCGACGAAGAGCGCGCTCGTGGCGTGGTCACCGCGTCGGCGGGCAATCATGCGCAGGGGCTGGCCCTGGCGGCGAAAGTGTTGGGCGTCAAAGCCACCATCGTCATGCCCAAGACCACCCCCGAAATCAAGGTCGAAGGCGTGCGTTCGCGCGGCGGCAAAGTGGTGCTGCACGGTGACTCGTTCCCGGAAGCGCTGGCCTATTCGCTGAAACTGGTCGATGAAAAAGGCTACGTCTACATCCACCCGTACGACGATCCGCACACCATCGCCGGGCAGGGCACCGTGGCGATGGAAATCCTGCGTCAGCACCCGCAGCCGCTGGACGCGATCTTCGTCCCGGTTGGCGGTGGTGGTCTGATCGCCGGGATCGCGGCCTACGTGAAATACCTGCGTCCGGACATAAAGGTAATTGGCGTCGAGCCGGACGACTCCAACTGCCTGCAAGCGGCAATGGCAGCGGGCGAGCGCGTGGTTCTGCCGACCGTGGGCATCTTCGCCGACGGCGTGGCGGTGGCGCAGATCGGCCAGTACACCTTTGAGATCTGCAAGGATTACGTTGATGAGGTGATCACCGTCAGCACTGATGAGATCTGCGCGGCGATCAAGGATATCTACGACGATACCCGCTCGATCACCGAACCTGCCGGCGCGCTGGGCGTGGCCGGGATCAAGAAGTATGTTGAGCAGCGTGGCGTCAGCGGCCAGACTTTCGTCGCCATCGACTCCGGTGCCAACGTCAACTTCGACCGTTTGCGCCACGTCGCCGAACGCGCCGAACTGGGCGAAGGTCGCGAGGCGATCATCGCCGTGACCATCCCGGAAAAGGCCGGCAGCTTCAAGGCGTTCTGCGAAGCCATCGGCAAGCGCCAGATCACTGAATTCAATTACCGCTACAACACCGGCAGCGAAGCACACATCTTTGTTGGCGTGCAGACCCACCCGGACAACGATCCGCGCAGCGCCTTGCTGGCGAGCCTGACCGAGCAGGGTTTTCCGGTTATCGACCTGACCGACAACGAACTGGCCAAGCTGCACATCCGCCACATGGTCGGCGGCCGCGCGGCGCAGGTGGTCGATGAAGTGGTGCTGCGCTTCGAATTCCCGGAGCGTCCGGGAGCCTTGTTCAACTTCCTCAACAAGCTCGGCGGGCGCTGGAACATCTCGATGTTCCACTACCGTAACCACGGCGCAGCGGACGGCCGCGTGGTCGCCGGCCTGCAAGTGCCCCATGACGAGCGTCATCTGGTGCCGGCGGCACTGGCGGAAATCGGCTACCCGTATTGGGATGAAAGCGACAACCCGGCCTATCAGCTGTTTCTTGGCTAAGCGGCTACGCTGATGGGCATGGATCTACGGAAGAGAACGACATGGAAACCCTGACCACCCTGAAAGTCCTCCACGTCGCGGCGACCGTGGTCATCCTCGTGAGCGGGCTGGTGCTCGCCGCCCTGACCTGGCGAAATCGCAGTGAAGGGCCTGCCAGTACGATGCGCCGTCCCTGGCTGTTCATCTGGTGTCTGATGCTGATCGGCATGCTCAGCATGCCTTTCACTGGCTGGTGGCTGGTGCACCTGGTTGGCTGGCCACTGGGGCAATTGTGGATTCTGGGGTCCAGCGTGATCTACGCCGTGGCCACGCTCAGCGCAGTCTGGCTGCTGGTCCGGCTGGATCGGCTGTGGACAAGCGGGGTGGGCAATCGCAAGTTCAATCTGGCCCTGGCGATTGTCAGCGGCGTCGGGTTTGTCGCCATAGCGGCGTTGATGGGGGCCAAGCCGGTTTAAGGCTTGAGACCGCGTCGATCCCATTCGCGAGCAAGCTCGCTCCCACATTGGATCTGTGTCGTTCACAAATTCCCTGTGGGAGCGAGCTTGCTCGCGAAGGCGGAGTCAGCCGCGCAGACTGATCACCGGCCAGCCACGCTTCTCGGCCTCGGCCCGCAGATTCGGATCAGGATCCACCGCCACCGGATTCGCCACCTGTTCCAGCAACGGCAGATCATTCATCGAATCGCTATAGAAATAGCTGTCCTCAAGCGAATGCCCGGTCTCTTCCAGCCAGCGATTGAGGCGCGTGACCTTGCCTTCGCGGAAGCACGGGATGTCGGTGCTGCGCCCGCTGTAGCGGCCGTCGACCATTTCGCATTCGGTGGCGATCAGGGTTTCCACGCCCAGGCGCACAGCGATCGGCGCGGTGACGAAACGGTTGGTGGCGGTGATGATCACCAGTTTGTCGCCGGCATCGCGGTGCTTTTTCAGCAGCTCCAGTGCCTTGGGCAGCACGATCGGCTCGATGCAGTCGCGCATGTAATCGCTGTGCCAGGCATCGAGTACGGCCATTTCGGTGCGGCCGAGAATTTCCAGGCAGAAGTTCAGGTAGGCGGCGTTGTCGAGCTTGCCGGCCAGGTAATCCTGATAGAACTCGTCGTTGCGCGCCTTGTAGGCGATCGGGTCGAGGAAGCCGCGCTCGCACAGATAATCGCCCCAGGCGTGATCGCTGTCGCCGCCCAGAAGGGTGTTGTCCAAATCGAATAAAGCCAGGCGCATTGCAGTTACCCGCTGAAAAGTCAGTAAAAAGGCGACAAGAATACGGTCTTTTCACAAGAGTGCACATAAGGTAGGAACCTTCGTTGCCGCCTCATCAAGCTTTGTGGAACAATGCGGCGACATGCGTTTGCGAGGTTGTTGCCGTGATCGACCCCGATGGTTTCCGCCCCAATGTCGGGATCATTCTGACGAATGACGCCGGCCAGGTGCTATGGGCTCGCCGTATCAATCAGGACGCCTGGCAGTTTCCGCAAGGGGGGATCAACCCCGAGGAGACGCCGGAAGACGCCTTGTACCGCGAGCTGAACGAAGAAGTTGGCCTGGAACGTGAAGATGTTGAAATACTGGCCTGTACCCGAGGCTGGTTGCGCTATCGTTTGCCGCAACGCCTGGTGCGTACCCACAGCCAACCGCTGTGCATCGGCCAGAAACAGAAATGGTTTCTCCTGCGCCTGATCTCCAACGAGCAGCGGGTGCGGATGGATCTGACCGGTAAACCGGAGTTCGATGGCTGGCGCTGGGTCAGCTATTGGTATCCGTTGGGCCAGGTGGTGACATTCAAGCGCGAGGTGTATCGACGCGCTCTCAAAGAGCTTGCCCCGCGCCTTTTAGCGCGCGACTGACGACGGAGTTCGACCCCGAGCCATGCTCAATACGCTGCGCAAGATCGTCCAGGAAGTTAACTCCGCCAAGGATCTCAAGGCGGCGTTGGGGATTATTGTGTTGCGCGTCAAAGAGGCCATGGGCAGCCAGGTCTGCTCGGTCTACCTGCTTGATCCGGAAACCAATCGCTTCGTCCTGATGGCCACCGAGGGCTTGAACAAGCGCTCGATCGGCAAGGTCAGCATGGCCCCCAACGAGGGTCTGGTCGGTCTGGTCGGCACGCGTGAAGAACCCCTGAACCTGGAAAACGCTTCGGTTCACCCGCGCTATCGCTATTTCGCCGAAACCGGTGAAGAGCGTTACGCCTCGTTCCTCGGTGCACCGATCATTCACCACCGCCGCGTCGTCGGCGTGTTGGTCATCCAGCAGAAAGAACGCCGCCAGTTCGACGAAGGTGAAGAAGCCTTCCTCGTGACCATGAGCGCGCAGCTCGCCGGCGTAATCGCCCACGCCGAGGCCACCGGTTCGATCCGTGGTCTGGGCCGGCAGGGCAAGGGCATTCAGGAAGCCAAGTTCGTCGGCGTGCCGGGTTCGCCGGGTGCTGCCGTCGGTACCGCCGTGGTCATGCTGCCGCCGGCGGACCTGGACGTGGTGCCGGACAAGACCATCACCGACATCAACGCCGAGCTGGCGCTGTTCAAGACCGCCATCGAAGGCGTGCGCGCCGACATGCGCGCCTTGTCCGCCAAACTCGCGACCCAACTGCGCCCGGAAGAGCGCGCGTTGTTCGACGTCTACCTGATGATGCTCGACGATGCCTCGCTGGGCAGCGAAATCACCACCGTGATCAAGACGGGGCAGTGGGCTCAGGGCGCGCTGCGTCAGGTGGTCACTGAGCACGTCAACCGTTTCGAACTGATGGACGACGCCTACCTGCGCGAGCGTGCTTCGGACGTCAAAGACCTTGGCCGCCGTCTGCTCGCCTATCTGCAGGAAGAGCGTCAGCAGAACCTGGTCTACCCGGAAAAAACCATTCTGGTCAGCGAAGAGCTGACGCCGGCGATGCTCGGCGAGGTGCCGGAAGGCACGCTGGTCGGTCTGGTTTCGGTGCTCGGTTCGGGTAACTCTCACGTCGCGATTCTCGCCCGAGCCATGGGCATTCCGACGGTGATGGGCCTGGTCGATCTGCCGTACGCCAAGGTCGACGGCATCGAAATGATCGTCGACGGCACCCGTGGCGAGGTCTACACCAACCCCAGCGAAGTGCTGCGCAAGCAGTTCGCCGAGGTCGTCGAAGAAGAGAAACAACTGGCGCTGGGCCTCGACACCCTGCGCGACCTGCCGTGCGTGACCCTCGATGGCCATCGCATGCCACTGTGGGTCAATACCGGCCTGCTCGCCGATGTGGCGCGGGCGCAGAAGCGTGGCGCCGAAGGGGTTGGTCTGTACCGCACCGAAGTGCCGTTCATGATCAACCAGCGCTTCCCGAGCGAGAAGGAACAGCTGGCGATCTACCGCGAACAGCTCGCCGCGTTCCACCCGCAACCGGTGACCATGCGCAGCCTCGACATCGGCGGTGACAAGTCGCTGTCGTACTTCCCGATCAAGGAAGACAACCCGTTCCTCGGCTGGCGCGGTATCCGCGTCACCCTCGACCACCCGGAAATCTTTCTGGTGCAGACCCGGGCGATGCTCAAGGCCAGCGAAGGCCTGAATAACCTGCGGATTCTGCTGCCGATGATCTCCGGCACTCACGAACTCGAAGAGGCCCTGCACCTGATCCACCGTGCCTGGGGCGAAGTGCGCGACGAAGGCACCGACGTGCCGATGCCGCCGATCGGCGTGATGATCGAAATCCCGGCAGCGGTGTACCAGACCAAGGAACTGGCGCGGATGGTCGACTTCCTCTCCGTCGGCTCCAACGACCTGACCCAGTATCTGCTGGCGGTAGACCGCAACAACCCGCGCGTCGCCGACCTCTACGACTATCTGCACCCTGCGGTGCTGCAAGCTCTGCAAACCGTGGTCACTGACGCCCACGCCGAAGGCAAACCGGTGAGCATCTGCGGCGAGATGGCTGGTGATCCGGCGGCGGCGGTGCTGTTGATGGCGATGGGTTTCGACAGCCTGTCGATGAACGCCACCAACCTGCCGAAGGTCAAGTGGATGTTGCGCCAGGTGAACCTGAGCAAGGCACAGGAGATGCTGGCGGAACTGATGAAGATCGATAACCCGCAGGTTATCCACAGCTCGCTGCAACTGGCGCTGAAGAATCTCGGGTTGGCCAAGATGAATTCGCCGGTGGTGACCAAGGCTCTCTAAAGATCAAAAGCCCCTCACCCTAGCCCTCTCCCAGAGGGAGAGGGGACTGATTGGGGGATGCTGCAGAACTCCGTCGACCTGTAAGTGCTTTGCTGAATCCATAATCGACTCGATCTTTCAG
>NZ_JBEOPW010000025.1:0-51385 GCF_040310465.1 Pseudomonas sp. H26/SER47-MNA-CIBAN-0231
GGCGCTGATGGGCTGAAACGCCTTTTTTCGTCTGCTGTGAGCACAAAAGCAAACGCCCCGAACAAGTCGGGGCGTTTGCTGGAACCGCCGTCAGTGCGTTTTCACACAGTCTGGAGAGGCGGGTTTTTTGTGGGCAACTATTACGCCTGACGAAGTGATTTAAAGTAAGAGCAATTTATAATGCTTCGAAGATTCAGCAGATCTCGCTGGAGGCGATCTATCCGCGTCATCGGAAGGATGAGATAAACGTTGAGGTTAACTGATTTATCCAGTTTTATCGGTAATAAAAAAGTCAGCTTCTTGTGAATTTGATTCCGTATGTCTGGCCGACATTCGGCCCACCTGATTCAACTTTAACTGTACCTTCCAAGTAGCTGTCGGTCCCGTCAGACGATTTCATCTTGATCGAGAGAGAGCTTGGGCCATGGTTAAGCTCATCTCTTTTCGTGGCATCTGATTTCGCTTGAAGATTAAAAGACCTGGTGGGTTTTGTATAGGTGCCAGTGACGATGAAATCTAGTCCGCAATAGTCCATGTAGCCTTTGCTTATATTGCCGTTTTGCTGGCCTAGATCGTCAAATTTAAGTGTGGCGGCATGTTGCTCACTAGCGTTGAATACGAAGCCATTGTAAGTTTTCATGATGTTCACCTTCTGCATTCGAGTATTAAAGTCAAATAGGATGTCTCCTGTTGCGTTCATGAGATTAGGCAAGAAAGGCTTGCAGGTAACCTGATATAAATGACAGTTATTTATAATATTTAGCTATGGATGATGCGTGCGAACTTAATTTTTTGATCTGTGGGATGAGCCAGTGAAATAGTCTGCGGGGTTACTGGAGGAGTTCGATGTATCGGCGTGTCCCCTTTATCGGTCCCTTTGTCGATGAAGGTCATAGATGCTATTTAACATTATTCAATAGGTCTGGTGCATGCTGAGCCGTTGGACACCATAGAAAACGTAAAAGCAAAAATTCAAGATAAAGAGGGTATTTCACCCGATCAGCAACGCCTGATTTTTGCTGGCAAACAGCTCGACGATGGTCGAGCATTGTCTGACTACAAGAAAAAAAGGAGCAGTTCTTGACTTGGTCCTTAGATGGTAGAACGGTAATCACGGCTTCCGCTGTATTGTTTTTTGTGACCGCCGAGCTGTAGATCCGGTTATTGAACGTCCGGTGATGCGGAAAGGATTTTGAAGATCAATCCGATCTCGCTGAGGTGCGATCTTTCGATTTGTCTTTTCAGCATCCAAAACAATCAAAAGATCGTAGCCCGCAGTGGCTCTTACAGGAGGACGTAAGCTACTTGTCGTGATCAATATCCAGTTTGGTAAACGTCACCTGCCCACCCTCACTGGTATAGCCGGTGTTGTCCTGCACATACACGCCGGCCTTGAAGTACAGCGGCTTGTCGCGCCAGGTCGCGCTGATCTGGGAGTCCCACTGATAGCCCGCCGCACTCACGCCCAGCGCACCGCCGGGGCTCAAGTGGATGAGGTAGTTGAATTCGCGATCAAGCTTGACGCCGGTGGCTAGGGTGATGACGCGGCTTTCGGCGTCGTCCGGGCGCATGCGCACTTTGATCACCAGATTGCCGGTCTGGGTTTTTTCCTTGTACTGATATTCGAGCTTGACCATCGGCCGCTGGCTTTCGTACGCGTGGATCTGGCCGATGACGATCTTGCCCGAGCTCGGCACCTTGTTCACCGCGAGGGTGGCGCGCAGCAGGTTGTCGGCGTCCGGGTAGTACCAGTTGCGCAGGGTGCCGTTGCTGTAGGTTTCGCGCAGTTCGGTACGCGGGTAGATGGCGTTTTCGGTTTTCGAGCCAGTCACCGGGGACCAGAAGAACAGGGTGCCGGTGTCGGAATGGAAGTACTGATCCTTGAAGCCATCCACCAGTTTCGAGGTTTCAACGGTGTACGGCGGGCTGCCAACAGGAACGCTGAGGTTCCAGGTTGCGAGGTCGATCATGACGGTTCTTCCAATCAATTCATCCGGAACGCCGGTGCCAGAAGCTCTAGCCCGCGCGTTTTCGGGCGTCTTTATAAGCGTAGCGGCAATTTTTGTTAATGCCCGCCTGGCGATTACTTGACGTCAAAGTCCTGTCGAAATGCCATCCCGCCCGGTTTTCGGGGGCTGTAGCGGTGACCGTTAGTCGGCTGGGTTGAGCATTGTTTAAATGATGGCGGGATGACAGCTTCTGCTTTCACTGATCCGCGTCTAGAGTGAAGGCTCAGTACGTCTATGGTTTTGCCGGCAACCGGTCCCGATAAGAGAAGCAGCATGGAATGCGCGCAACCCCAGCCAGGTGAAGGCAGCTCGGTCCTTTTGATCGTCGATGATTACCCCGAAAATCTGATCAGCATGCGCGCGTTGCTGCAGCGTCAGGATTGGCAAGTGATGACCGCCGCCTCGGGTTTCGAGGCGCTGAACCTTTTGCTCGAACACGACATCGACCTGGTTCTGCTCGATGTGCAGATGCCCGGCATGGACGGTTTCGAGGTCGCGCGGCTGATGCGCGGCAGCCAGCGCACGCGGCTGACGCCGATCATTTTCCTCACCGCCAACGAGCAATCCCAGGATGCGGTGATCAAGGGCTATGCCAGCGGCGCGGTGGATTACCTGTTCAAGCCGTTCGATCCGCAAATTCTCAAGCCCAAGGTCCAGGCGTTGCTCGAGCACCAGCGCAATCGCCGTGCCTTGCAACGCCTCAGTCATGACCTGGAAGTGGCGCGCGCCTTCAATGCCTCGGTGCTGGACAACGCCGCCGAAGGCATTCTGGTGTTGAGCGAGGACGGCGTGATCCGCTTTGCCAACCCGGCGATTTCGCGACTGCTCAATGCGCCGGTGAAGGATCTGGAAGGCAAGGAGTTTCTCGATTTCCTGCAGAAGCCCCACATTCCGTTGTGGGCCGATTCCGAGTTCTACGCCGGCTACCAACGTGGCGAAACCCTGCGCCTGCATGATGCGTTGTTGCGTACTGCGCCCGGGCAGCAAGTGCCGGTGGCGTTGTCTTGCGCGCCGCTGCCCTCGGAGCAGCACGCGATGGTGGTGACGGTGCTGGACATGTCGGTGGTGCGTCACTTGCACCAGCAACTGGAGTTCCAGGCGGTGACCGATCCGCTGACCGGGCTGCTCAACCGGCGCGGGTTCTACCAGACCGTGGAAAACCTGCTGTTGCGCGGGGAACGCAGCGACAGCAGTTGGGTATTGCTCTACCTCGATCTCGATGGCTTCAAACGGGTCAATGATTCCCTCGGCCATGACGCCGGCGACCGTGTGTTGCGCTGGGTTTCCGAGCAACTGAAGGCGTGCCTGCGGCCGTTCGATATTCTCGCGCGCATGGGCGGCGATGAATTCACCGCGCTGCTGGATCTGGAATTCCCCGAGCAAGCGGCGAAGATTGCCGAAAAACTCATCGAACGGGTATCGGTGTGTCAGCAGATCGAAGGTCTGGATATAGTCCTTGGCGCCAGTATCGGCATCGCCACCTATCCTGACTGCGGGCGCAATCTCGACGGCTTGCTGCGCGCCTCGGACATCGCTATGTACGAGGCCAAGCGTGCCGGGCGTCAGCAATATCGCTTCTACGATCATGAAATGAACGGCCGCGCACGTTCGCGTCTGATGCTTGAAGACAGCGTGCGCGAGGCCATCGAGAATCGTGATTTCAATCTGGTCTATCAGCCGCAAGTGGCGATCGGCAGCGGACAGATCCGTGGGTTCGAAGCGTTGCTGCGCTGGCAGCACCCGAGCGTCGGCGATGTGCCGCCGGGGTTGTTTCTGCCGTTGCTGGAAGAGGCGCGCCTGATCAGTCGCCTCGGCAGCTGGATCTATCACCGTGGCGCCGGCCAGCGCAAAGCCTGGGAAACCTTGTTCGCCGACGATCTGGTGCTCGGCGTGAGCCTGAGCAACACCCAGTTCGGCCTGCCGAATCTGGCCACCGAGCTGCGTCAGGTCATGGAGCGCCATGCGCTGCAACCTCAGCAACTGGAAGTTGAAGTCACCGAAGAAGCGTTGATGCAAAACCCGGACGAAACCCGCAAGCAACTGCGGCTGCTGCGTCATCTCGGGGTGCGCGTGGCGCTGGATGATTTTGGTTCGGGGCCGTGCTCGCTGGCGCATCTGCGCGATCTCGAACTGGATACGCTGAAACTCGACCGCCACTTGATCGCGCGCCTGCCGGACTCGCCACGTGATGCGGCGCTGGTGCGCATGGTCATCGATCTGTGCAAGCAATACGGCCTGCTGGTGATTGCCGAAGGGGTGGAAACCCTCGAGCAATATCAGTGGCTGCAAGCCCATGGCTGCGAATACGTGCAGGGCTTCCTCGTCGCGCGGCCGTTGATCGCCGAAGACGCGGTCAGCTTCGTCGAACCGTTTGACTGGAGCGCGTTGCCCGGTTGAATTCGCTACACTGGCGGACCTTTTTCGAACCGCGTCGCTCGTCCATGACTGTGTTGAAGTACCTCCAGGCCTACCCCGCACAATTGCAGGATCAGGTGCGCCAACTGATAGCCGAAGGGCGCCTGGGTGAATACCTGAATCAGCGCTATTCAGGGCGACACGACGTGCAGAGCGACAAGGCCTTGTACAGCTACGCGCTGGATCTCAAACAGCAGTACATGCGCAATGCGCCGGCCATCGACAAAGTGCTGTTCGACAACCGCCTCGACCTGACCCACCGCGCGCTCGGTCTGCACAGCACGGTGTCACGAGTGCAGGGCGGCAAGCTCAAGGCCAACAAGGAAATCCGCATCGCCGCGCTGTTCAAGGACGCCGCGCCGGATTTTCTGAAGATGATCGTGGTGCACGAGCTGGCGCACTTCAAGGAATCGGATCACAACAAGGCGTTCTATAAACTGTGCGAGCACATGCTGCCGGGGTATCACCAGATCGAGTTCGATCTGCGTGTGTACCTGACGTGGCGGGATATGCAGGCTTGACCAATCAGGAAGGTGTGGATGGACGTCAGCAAGACCAAAAGCAGTTTCTATCGCCGTTTGTACGTAGCTTATCTGATCGATAGCGGCCTGGCGCCGAGTGTGCCGACGCTGACCGAAGTCACCGGCATGCCGCGACGCACGGCGCAGGACACGATTGCCGCGCTGGCCGATCTGGACATCATCTGTGAGTTCGAACAGGAAGAGGGCGCACGCAATCATGCCGGGCGCTATCGGATTCGTGAATGGGGAGCGATTGATCGGGGGTGGATCGAGCGCAATTTGCGGCAGATAAAAGCGGTGCTGGAATACCCCTGAATCCAGCGCCGCCTGAACTGACACAATCGCTGGCAAGCCAGCTCCCACAGGGATCTCCAGCGAACACGGTTTTCGTGAACGAGCGATGAACCTGTGGGAGCTGGCTTGCCAGCGATGAGGCCCTCAAGAACGACGCATGCCTATGTGGGGAATCCCATCCTCGAGATATTCGTCGCCCGCCACTTCGAACCCGTATTTGCCGTAATACCCCTGCAAGTGTGCCTGCGCCGACAGATAGATCGGTACCTGCGGCCAGTGCTTTTCGGCCTGCTTCAGCGCCTGTTCCATCATCGCGTGGCCCAACCCTTTGCCACGGCCGGCGGGCGCGGTCACCACGCGGCCAATCACCACGTCGCCGCCTTGGGATTCCGGGTCCAGCAGGCGCAGATAAGCCATCAGCTGATCATCCTCCCAACCCATCAGGTGATGGGTATCGCCCTCCAGATCCTGGCCGTCGAGGTCCGGATAAGCACATTTCTGTTCGACCACGAATACATCAGAGCGAAGCTTCAACAAGGCGTACAACTGCTCTTTGCCCAGATCACGATGATGTTTGCAGATCCACTCGATTGTCATTTTTCGATTCCTTGACCATGTCGCCCGATACTAAGCGCAGCAGCGCCGTATGTCTGTATGGCGCAACAGTCTGTGATAAAGGTCAAAATGCCACTATTCCTTTCTCACGCTGCCTGCGACTTTGTGTAATCTGCTCAAGAGCACTGTCCACTGGCTCCCATGAGCTAATGTTCAATGCTTGGGTTTTGCCGGTAAGGGGCCTTGGGTTTTGACGTGAAAACACGTCGGGCGGTTGCCCGCTGAGGATGTTCAAGCATGCTGCGATTGCTTCAAGCCGTTGCTTTGATCGGACTGCTGGTGCTCGGCCAGGATGCTGCGGCGCAGAAGCTGCGGCTGGCGTTCGATAATTGGCCGCCGTTTACCGACGATGCACTGGTCAACGGTGGCCTGGCCACCGACATTGTCAGCACCGCACTGGCTCGCGCCGGTTATGCCAGCGGTTACGAACAAGTGCCGTGGGCGCGAGCATTGCTGGGGATTGGCGAGGGGCGTTACGACGTGCTGGTCAATGCCTGGTACAACGACGAGCGCACGCAGATCGGCCAGTTTTCCGGTGAGTACCTGATCAACCGCATCCGCTTCCTCAAGCGCAAAGACGCACCTATTGAATACAACCGCCTCGAGCAACTGCACACCTATCCGATTGCGGTGGTGCGTGGCTATGCCTATTCCGCACCGTTCGATGCCGACACGGCGATGCAAAAAGTGCCCGTGCACAACTTCGCCATGGGCGTGCGCATGCTCGCGGCGGATCGGGTCAAGCTGACGCTTGAGGATGAGTACGTAGCGAAGTATTACCTGGCGCGGGAATCGGCCAAGGTGCGCAATTCGGTGGAGTTCCTATCCAAGCCGTTGAGTGAGAACAGCCTGCATATTCTGGTCAGCCTGAAGAATCCGCAGCATGAGCAGATCGTCGCCGGGTTTGACCGGGCGATTGCAGCGATGAAGGCTGACGGGACTTATGAGAAGTTATTGCGGCGGCATGGAATGTAGTGGGGGAGCTACAAGTTTCAAGCTGCAAGCTTCAAGTTAGAAGCCGGGTTGCGTTCGGCTTGTAGCTTGTAGCTTGCAGCTAGACTTCTTTGATCAAATGCGCCGCCAATGTCCGAAGCGGCCCTAACTGCCGGCAAATCAGCGCCAGCTGCGTCTGCACCAACCGCTGCCCTTCATCGATTTCATCCGGCATCTGTTCCAGCTCATTGGCCAGCGCTTCTTCTTCATCACTCTGAATTGCAATCGGCTGCTTGCTCGCCAGGCCTTGAGCGATTTCGTCGATGCTGGTCGCCAGTTTCACCCCGGCGCCTTCGATCAGATGCTCACGTACCTCCGCAGGCAACTGTGTTTCGCGGTGCGCGCCGAGCCCTGACAAATAGCTGAGCAGGGTGTGCGACAGCACCAGGAAACGGAAACCGACATCCGCCTCCTTACGGAAATGCCCCGGTTCCATGAGCATGTTCGCCAGTGTCGTCGACAGCGCCGCGTCAGCGTTATGGGCGTTGCGGCGGGCCAGGCGATAGGCGAGGTCGTCGCTCTTGCCGGCGGCGTATTGCTGCATGATCTGGCGTAGGTAGATGCTGTTGCAGGTCAGGGTGTTGGCCAGCACTTTGTTCAGGCGCCGACCCTGCCAGTCCGGCAGGAACAGGAACACCGCCAGACCCGCGATCAGGCTGCCCAGCAGGGTGTCGAACAGCCGTGGCAGGAACAGTCCGTAGCCATCGCCGACCTGATTGAAGCAGAACAGCACCATGATGGTGATCGCCGCCGTCGCCAGGGTGTAGCGGGTGGTGCGATTGGTGAAGAACACCACGCCGGCAGCGATGGCGAAGCACGATTGCACTACCGGGTTGGGGAACAGATCGAACAGCGCCCAGGCCACCGTCAGGCCAATGGCCGTGCCGATGATCCGCTGGCCGAGCTTGCGCCGGGTGGCGCCGTAGTTCGGCTGGCAGACGAACAGCGTGGTGAGAATGATCCAGTAGCCTTGGGACGGGTGAATCAGGTGCACCATGCCGTAGCCGATGCTCAGTGCCAGCGGCAGGCGCAGGGCATGGCGGAACAGCAGCGAGGTCGGCGTCAGTTGCGTGCGCAGGCGAATCCACACGTCCTTGAGATTGCGCGGTGAGCGGTCGAGCAGGCTGCTGTCGGTGGCATCCGCCAGGGCATCGGGGTTGCTGGCATCGCTGAGCAGGCGGTCGAGGGTGCCGAGGTTGGCCGCCAGTGCGCGCAGCGAGCGCAGCAGGCCGCGCCATGCCGGGTTGCTCTGGATGCGCAAGTGTTCGAGGGAGGCATGCAGGTCGTTCAGGGCTTCGGCGAAACTGGCGTCGTAGATGAATGGCTGGCGCATCTGGATGGATTCGGCCAAGGCCCGGCAGGCCTTGCCTTGCTGGCGCAGCAGGCGCTGGCAGCGGAACAGCACGTCGCTGTGGAAGAACGCCTCGGCCAGTGCGTTGTAAGGATAGTGCGAAGAGCTGGCGCGTTCGTGAATGTCTTGGGCGAGGAAGTACAGCTTCAGATAACGGCTGACTTTCGAGCCGGGTCGACCGTTGCCGACCCGGTGCAGGATGATTTCCTTGGCCGTGTTCAAGGCGGCGACCACCCGGCCATTCTGCTGCGCCAGTTCGAGGCGGCGGGCTTCGACGTCCATCTGCCGGATCGGCTCGAACAGCGAGGATTTCAGTTTCAGATACAGGCCCAGTTCGCGGAACAGCCGCGCCAGACTTTGCTGCACCGGTTGGTTGGAAAACAGCGCCTGCCACAGCACCGAGAGCAGGCCATACCACGCCGCGCCGGCGACCAGCAGCATCGGTTCATGCCAGAAATCGGTAACCGCGCCGCCGCGCTGATCGACGCCGATCATCGTGTACACCGAGAGAATCAGCGTCGCCGAGGCGATCGCACCGTAACGCTCGCCCAGTGCGCCGAGCATGGTCAGGCCGAAACTGGCCAGCGCCAGGGCCACGGCGAAAATGATCGGGTAGGGGAAGAGCAATTCCACCGACAGCGCGGCGATGCTGAAACACACCAGCGTCACCGCCAGAGCGTTGAGACGACCCTGCCAACTGTCGTCGGTTTCGGCCAGGGCGCTGGCGATGATGCCGAGAAACAACGGGATCAGCAGGCCCATTTCATCCTGATACCAGCACAGCGCCATGCTGCCGGTCAGGGCGATGAATACCCGCACGCTGTAGCTGAATTTATCCAGCGCCCACAGGCGCCGCAAAGACTGACGAAACGAGGTCGAGGACATGAAGTGCGAAGGCCTTCCGAGGCGATGCCGCTAAATTGAGCCAGTAATGACGCCGACGCAATGGCGTCGAGCACATCTGACAGCAAAAAGTGTTCCTTTTACTACACCACAAACCACTGTGGGAGCGAGCTTGCTCGCGAATGCGATGTGTCAGTCACCACAATGTTGACTGAAAGACCGCTTTCGCGAGCAAGCTCGCTCCCACAGGGTTTTGTATTTAGCCTTGAGTTAAGCGTACTGCGCAGCAGCGTAGCCCGAGGCCCAGGCCCACTGGAAATTGAAGCCGCCCAAGTGCCCGGTGACGTCGAGCACTTCACCAATGAAGTACAGGCCCGGGCTTTTCAGCGATTCCATGGTCTTGGACGACACCTCGCGAGTGTCGACGCCACCCAGAGTCACCTCAGCCGTGCGATAGCCTTCAGTTCCCGCCGGCACAACCTTCCAGCTGCCGAGCTTCTCGGCAATCTCCGCCAGTTCAGCGTGGGTGTACTGCTTCATCGGTTTGGAGACAAACCAGTTGTCCGCCAGCAGATTGGCCATCTTCTTGGTGAAGATCTCGCCAAGCAAAGTCTTCAGCTCGCTGTTCGGACGCTCGGCGACTTGCTCTTGCAGCCAGCTCGCCGCGTCGTGATCCGGCAGCAGGTTGATCTCTACCGTATCGCCAGACTCCCAGAACGAGGAAATCTGCAGGATCGCCGGGCCACTGAGGCCACGGTGAGTGAAGAGGATGTTCTCGCGAAAGCTCTGATCATTGCAGCTGACCAGACAATCCACCGAGGTGCCGGACAATTCGGTGCAGAGTTCCTTGAGCTGGTCGGTAATGGTGAACGGCACCAGCCCGGCGCGGGTCGGCAGCAGTTCATGGCCGAACTGTTTGGCGACTTGATAACCGAAACCGGTGGCGCCCAGGGTCGGAATCGATAGCCCGCCGGTGGCGATCACCAGCGATTGGCACTGGACCTGACCGAGGGTGGTGTCGAGCAGGTAGCCGCTGTCGACCTTCTCGATGGCTTGGATCGAGGTGTCCAGGTGCAGCTCGACGCCGGCCTGATCGCATTCATCAAGGAGCATGCCGAGGATGTCGCTGGATTTGTTATCGCAGAACAACTGGCCGAGTTTCTTCTCGTGGTACGGCACGCCGTGCTTGCCGACCAGACCGATGAAATCCCACTGGGTGTAACGCGCAAGCGCCGACTTGCAGAAATGCGGGTTCTGCGAAAGGAAATTACTCGGTTCGGTGTACATGTTGGTGAAATTGCAGCGGCCACCGCCGGACATGAGGATTTTCTTGCCGGCCTTGTTCGCGTGGTCGAGCAGCAACACCTGACGCCCGCGCCCGGCGGCGGTCAGGGCACACATCAAGCCGGCCGCGCCAGCGCCAATGATCACGACTTCGGTAGAGCGCAAAACGGTGTCCTCACACAATGATCGTTCCCACGCTCTGCGTGGGAATGCCGCCATGGACGCTCTGCGTCCGTTGTTATGTGACGCGGAGCGTCACGGGATGCATTCCCACGCAGAGCGTGGGAATGATCAGGTCAGAGAATACGTACGCGCAACGAGCGGCCCTTGATCTTGCCGTCGTTCAGGCGCTGCAAGGCCTGCATGGCCACGGTGCGCTCGACAGCGACGTAGGCCTGGAAATCGAAGATCGCAATCTTGCCGACCTGCGCGCCGGGAATGCCCGCTTCGCCGGTCAGTGCGCCAAGAATGTCGCCCGGGCGCACTTTGTCTTTGCGGCCAGCGCCGATGCACAGAGTGGTCATCGGCGGTTGCAGCGGCGCCAGGCCCTGGGACTTGAGGTTGTCGATCTGATCCCAGTTCAGCGGCGCTTTCTGCAGTTGTTCGATGGCTTGCGCACGATGAGCTTCGGACGGCGCGACCAGGCTGATGGCGATGCCTTTCTCGCCCGCGCGACCGGTACGGCCGACGCGGTGGATGTGGATTTCCGAATCGCGCGCCAGCTCGACGTTGATCACCATGTCCAGCGCATCGATGTCCAGACCACGGGCGGCGACGTCGGTGGCAACCAGCACCGAGGTGCTGCGGTTGGCGAACATCGCCAGTACCTGATCACGATCACGCTGTTCCAGATCGCCGTGCAGGCCAACGGCGGAAATACCTTTGGCGGTCAGGTGATCGACGGTTTCCTGAACCTGCTGCTTGGTGAAGCAGAACGCCACGCAGGACGCCGGACGGAAGTGGTGCAGGACTTTGGTCACCGCGCTCATGCGCTCTTCCGGGGAAATCTCGTAGAAGCGCTGCTCGATCTGCGTGTCGTCGTGGAAGGCTTCAGCCTTGACGGTCTGCGGATCGCGCATGAATTTCGAGGCCAGTTGCTTGATGCCCACCGGGTAGGTCGCGGAGAACAGCAGAGTCTGGCGACGCTCCGGGGTCTTGATGATGATGTCTTCGATCGCGTCGTAGAAACCCATGTCGAGCATGCGGTCGGCTTCGTCGAGGATCAGCGTGTTCAGGCCATCCAGCACCAGCGAACCCTTGCGCAAGTGCTGCTGAATGCGCCCCGGGGTGCCGACGATAATGTGTGCGCCGTGTTCCAGCGAAGCGATCTGCGGACCGAACGATACGCCACCGCACAGGGTCAGGACCTTGATGTTGTCTTCGGCGCGGGCCAGACGACGGACTTCCTTGGCCACCTGGTCGGCCAGCTCGCGGGTCGGGCAGATAACCAGCGCCTGGCACCCGAAGTAGCGCGGGTTGATCGGGTTGAGCAGGCCGATGCCGAACGCGGCGGTCTTGCCGCTGCCGGTCTTGGCCTGGGCGATCAGGTCCATCCCCTTGAGGATCACCGGCAAGCTCTGCGCCTGGATCGGCGTCATCTGGGCATAACCGAGTGATTCGAGGTTAGCCAGCATGGCGGCGGACAGCGGCAGAGTATTAAAAGCGGTGGCGATGGTGGTCACGGGACTGGCCTGCAAAACAAAATGTCGCGCAGTGTAGCAGCCCCGTGCCGGTTTCCTCGACAGTTCTGGACGAACAGCGATTGAACCCGAGGCAGGGATTACCTGTGGCGAGGGGATTTATCTGTGGCGAGGGGATTTATCCCCGATGGGGTGCGCAGCACCCCCAATACCTGCCACCTCGATTCATCCGGCTGACCGCATCCAACCTTTTTGGGACTGCTGCGCAACCCAGCGGGGATAAATCCCCTCGCCACGGAAGTCCTTCAGCAGCCACAGATGTCCTCCAGCACAATCAGTGTTCGATGTGCTCCTGTGGCCGTTTCGCCCGGCGCCCGTCTTCCTTGGACAGCTGCGAGAAAATCGTCGCCGCCAGCATCGCCATCACGCCGACCGTGACGAAGGTCAGCTGGAACGCGCCGAGCACGGTTTCCACGCCATCGTTGCCGACCTTCGCAGTGAAGCCGCCGAGCAGCGCGCCGGCGCAAGCCACGCCGAGGCTCAGCGACAACTGCGCGACCACCGACAGCAGACTGTTGCCGCTGCTGGCGCTGGCATCGTCGAGGTCGATCAGCGTCACCGTATTCATCGCGGTGAATTGCAGCGAGTTGATCGCACCCAGCACGGCTAGCAGGCACAGCAGCAGCCAGTACGGCGTCTGTTCGCTGACCAGCCCCATGCTCGCCAGCATGATCCCCAGCGCCAGGGTGTTGCCGGTGAGGACGATGCGATAGCCGAGGCGTTCGATCAGCGGCCGCGCGACCCACTTGGCGACCATCGCCGCAGCGGCCAGCGGCAACATGCTCATCCCGGCTTGCGACGGCGAATAGCCCAACGCGACTTGCAGCAGCAGTGGCACCAGAAATGGCAGAGCACCGCTGCCCAGTCGCGCGAACAGGTTACCGAGAATGCCGACGGCGAACGTGCGGGTCTTGAACAATGACGGCGCGAACAACGGGTTTTCGATGTGCCCGGCGCGCAGCCAGTACGCCGCCAGACAGGCCATGCCGGCGAACAGCAGCAACATTACCCGCAAGTGCGGCAGGTGCAGTTCGCCAAGGCCTTCCATGGCAATGGTGATGAGGATCATCGCTGCGCCGAACAGCAGAAAACCGAGGCTATCGAAGCGCGTGCGCTCCGTGCCGCGCAGGTCGGGAATGAACTTCCACACCGCATAACAGCCGATCACCCCGACCGGCAGATTGATCAGGAAGATCCAGTGCCACGTCACGTATTCCACCATCCAGCCGCCCATGGTCGGGCCGATCAGCGGGCCGAGCAGGCCGGGAATGGTGATGAAACCCATGATCCGCACCAGTTCCGAGCGCGGGTAGGCGCGCAGCACCACCAGTCGCCCGACCGGCAACATCAGCGCACCGCCGAGGCCCTGAATTACCCGCGCACCGATAAGCATGCTCAGGCTGCTGGACAAGGCGCAGAGCAGCGAGCCGAAACTGAACAGCAGAATCGCGCCGAAGAAGATTTTCTTGGTGCCGAAGCGGTCGGCGATCCAGCCGGAGGCCGGGATCAGCAGGGCCACGGTGAGCATGTAGGCGATGATCACACCCTGCATGCGCAACGGGTCTTCGGCCAGATCGCTGGCCATGGCCGGCAGCGCGGTATTGAGGATGGTCCCGTCGAGGGACTGCATGAAGAACGCAATGGCGACGACCCACGGCAACCAGCGGGCGGTGATGGCGTCGAGAGGCGGGCGGCTGGGCATGGAACCTCGTGTGGGTGGTTAATCCAGATTTTTGTTCAAACATGAAACCCTGTGGCGAGGGGATTTATCCCCGCTGGATCGCGCAGCGGCCCCAAAAAAGCGGGACTGCTGCGCAGTCCATCGGGGATAAATCCCCTCGCCACAGTTTCTATTCCAACAGTTGATCCCCCGTGTGCCGGGGAGCTTTGTTTTACAGCGTTAGGGTCAACCGGCTGACCAGCGCCCCCGGCAACAGCGATGACGAGGTATTGCGCTGGCTGTAGGTACTCGCCGACAGCAGCAATTCACGCTCGGTAGTCAACGCTTCCAACTGCGAGCCGAGCAGGTTGTAGGCGCTGTCGTCGAAACGCATGGTGCTGACCGGCGCCTGGATTTCGCCGTTCTCGACCCAGAAGGTCGCGAAACGGGTCATGCCGGTCATGCGCGCCGCTGGTTGATCCGAGTAGTTCAGGTACCACAGGTTGCTGATGTACAGCCCGGTGCCCAACTGCTTGAGGATCTCTTGCTGCGACAGATCACCGGCGGCCATGTTCAAGGCACTGGGCATTTCGCCGCCGCCCGCACCGTTCGCCGCCAGACCATATTCGGCGGCGCTGCGCGAGCCGACCAGTTGATCACCGGCCCGGCCTTCGATGATCAGACGCAGATCGCTGCGCGGATATCCCTCGGCAGAAAACGCCGGGCTCAGGGATTCGCTGACTTTCTCATCCAGCGACACCAGCGGACTGAACGCCTGATCGCCGACGTAGAGTTTCTGCAACGGACTGCTCTTGCTGGCGATCGATTGCGCCGAGAACCCGCCCCAACTGAGCATGCCCATGATTTCTTCCAGTGCCGCCGGTGCCAGATAGGCGCGGTACTGCCCCGGTGCCAGGGTGCGTAACGGTCGGCCGAGAAACTCAAGCTGTTCGCGTGCCTGGGCGAAACGCCGGGCGAAGCCCTCGTCGCTCCAGTCATGCCCGGCGTAGCTGGCCTTTACCGCTTCGCCGTTTTCATGGAACAGGCTGAAGTCGAAGTTGAAACTGTTGGCTTCATGCCAGCCGAACGCGCCGGCGGAGCTGGCGAAACCGCGGCTGATCGGGCCGGCAGCATAGAAGCCGACCAGATCCAGACCTTCAGCGGCGGCGCAGATTTGCCCGACGACATCTTCGGTGTCCGGCAGCGGATGCGCTTGTACGTGCGTGCTCTGCCAGCTGTTGTGATTGAGCAGCAGGTACGGATCCTGCGGCAGCAGCGGCAGGGTTTCGCGCAGTTGTTGCAGGCCCTCGGCGAGCCGTTGCAGATCGGCTTCCTGATCCCCGGACAAGGTGATCTGCAGGTCGGCGTGGCGACCGTCGTCGATCAGTTTCAGGCCGACGTTGGCCTGCTGTACTTGCCCGGCCTGGCGCACCTTGGCGTGATTGAAGCGCACGAACGCCGAGGCTTCGGCGGCGTAACTGAGCGTGAACTGTTCCGGCTCGCGCACGCTGTCGTGCAGCCAGTTGACCATGACCTTGAAGGCGTCGGACTGACGCTTCGAAATGCTCATCAGGCGTCTCCCCCAAACACATCAATGTTGCTGAATACGCAGGCCGGCGAAGCGTGGCCGACGCGAATCACCTGGTTCGGTTCGCCCTTGCCGCAGTTCGGCGTGCCCAGCACCTTGACGGTGTTGGCATCGCCGACGGCGCGCAGGCTCTTCCAGAAGTGCGCGGAAATGGCCCGGTAGTTGGGATTTTTCACCACGCCTTTAAGTTCACCATGCTCGATCAACTGGCCCCATTCGCAGCCGAACTGGAATTTGTTGCGCGCATCGTCGATCGACCACGAGCGATTGGTGCTCATCAGGATGCCGTGCTCGATACCACCGATCATCTGCTCCAGCGTCTGATCGCCCGGCTCGATGTTGAGGTTGGCCATGCGGTCGATCGGTGGCCGGTTCCAGCCGCAGGCGCGGCTGTTGGCAACGCCTTCGAGGCCGGCACGATACTGCGACAGTGCCCCACCCAATGGGCGCAGCAACAGGCCGTCGCGGATCAGGAATTGTTTGCTCGCCGCAGTGCCGTCGTCGTCATGGCCGTAGCTGGCGAGTTCTTCCGGGATGCCCGGGTCGAAGGTTACGTTGAGCAGGTTGGAGCCGTATTGCAGGCTGCCGAAATCGCTGGTCTTGACGAAACTGGTGCCGGCGTAATTGCGCTCATCGCCGAGGATGCGGTCGAGCTCCAGCGGGTGACCGATGGATTCATGAATCTGCAGCATCATCTGATCAGGCATCAGCAGCAGGTCGCGCGGGCCTTGCGGGGTGTTCGGCGCGAGCAGCAGTTGCAGGGCCTGGTCGGCGACTTGCGGACCTGCACCGACCAGGCCGCAACGGCTGATGACATCGGCGCCACCCTGCTGGCCGAAGTTCTCGCGGCCGAGGCTGCGGGTCTGGCTGTCGTTGCCGTCGTAGGCGGTGACGTCGAGGCTCGGATAAACGAAGCGCTGGGCCTGGCGCAATTCGGCGCCGGCGCTGCTCAGGTAGATCTGCTCGACATGGGTGATGCCGATGCTTACCTGCCAATTGACCAGGCGCTCATCCTTGGGCACCGAGGCGGACTCCGCACCGAGCAGATCGAAGCATTCGCTCAGGGATGGGAAGGGCTGTTCGAGATTGGGTGAAAAATAATCAGCGCGATCGCTGGAAAGCGGCTGCTCGCGCAGATCGAGCAAGGCGTGCGGCTTGAGCCGGCGGGCCTGTTGCTCGGCGCGATCGAGGGCGGCTTGCAGGCCTTGTTGCGAGAGGTCATTGGTCGCCGCGTAGGCTTCGACGCCATTCACGCGCACGGTGAGCATCGCCCCTTCATCGCGGCTCAGGCTCGGCGGTTCGGCGACGTTCTTGCGCACCGACAGAAACTGCCCGGACTCGCGCACATACCGCAGGGAAAAAAATTCAGCGCCCGTGCGCAAGGCAGCAAAGCGCTGCTTGAGCTGGGGGTGGAAATCGAACATTCGGGAACCTCCTTGTAATGGAGTAGCGGCATGGCGACAGCGGGGAGGGGTGAAACGGTTGCGCGAGGTCTAGAGTAGGCCTGCGTGGGGGTAGGATCAAGTGAAGAGGGGGTGTAGGAGGATTTACTGTGCCCGACAGCAGATCGTTCCCACGCAGAGCGTGGGAACGATCAGGGGAGGTATTACGACTTACTGCGTAACCGGGGTGATATCCCGCATCGGCTTGCCTTTGACCGGCGCGCCGTTCGCGACGTAATAAGCAGCGTTGCTGCGCGGCAGCGGCTTGCGGCCACGGATCTTGTCGGCGATTTTCTCGGCCATCATGATCGTCGGCGCGTTGAGGTTGCCGGTGGTGATGATCGGCATGATCGAGGCATCGACCACGCGCAGGCTCTGCATGCCGTGCACACGACCTTCGCCATCGACCACGGCCATTTCGTCGGTGCCCATCTTGCACGAGCAGGACGGGTGGAACGCGGTTTCGGCGTGCTCGCGGATGAACTTGTCGAGCTGCTCATCGGTTTGCACGTCGATGCCCGGGCTGATTTCGCGGCCACGGAAGGCGTCGAGGGCCGGCTGCTGCATGATCTCGCGGGTCAGGCGGATGCCGTCGCGAAATTCCTGCCAGTCCTGCTCGGTGGCCATGTAGTTGAAGAGGATGCTCGGGTGCTGGCGCGGGTCCTTGGATTTGACCTGGATGCGACCACGGCTCGGCGAACGCATGGAACCCATGTGCGCCTGGAAACCGTGCTCTTTCACACCGTTGCTGCCGTTGTAGTTAATCGCCACCGGCAGGAAGTGGTACTGGATGTTCGGCCATTCGAATTCCGGACGCGAACGAATGAAACCGCCGGCCTCGAACTGGTTGCTGGCGCCGATGCCGGTGCCGTTGAACAGCCACTCGGCACCGATCGCCGGCTGGTTGTACCAGAGCAGCGACGGGTACAGCGAAACCGGTTGGGTGCAGGCGTATTGCAGGTACAGCTCAAGGTGATCCTGCAGGTTTTCACCGACGCCCGGCAGATCGTGGACCACCGGGATGTCGAGGCTTTCCAGCAGTTTCGCCGGGCCGACACCGGAGCGCTGCAGAATCTGCGGCGAAGCGATGGCGCCGGAGCACAGCAGAACTTCCTTGCGCGCCTTGGCTTCAACACGTTCTTCAGCGTCGCCGATCAGGTAACGAACGCCGACCGCGCGCTTGCCTTCGAAAAGAATCTTGTCGGTCAGGGCGTGGGTGACGATGGTCAGGGTCGAACGCTTCTTGGCGATGTCGAGGTAGCCACGGGCGGTGGAAGCACGGCGGCCGTTCGGCGTCACGGTGCGGTCCATCGGGCCGAAGCCTTCCTGCTGGTAGCCGTTCAAGTCTTCGGTGCGCGGGTAACCGGCCTGCACGCCGGCTTCGACCATGGCGTGGAACAGCGGGTTGTTGCCGGCCTTCGGCGTGGTCACGCTGACCGGACCGTCGCCACCGTGGTAGTCGTTCGGGCCGATGTCGCGGGTTTCGGCTTTGCGGAAATACGGCAGGCAATCGAGGTACGACCAGTCTTCCAGGCCCGGCAGTTTCGCCCAGCCGTCGTAGTCCATGGCGTTGCCACGGATGTAGCACATGCCGTTGATCAGCGAAGAGCCGCCAAGGCCCTTGCCGCGACCGCATTCCATCCGGCGACCGTCCATGTGTGGCTCTGGATCGGTTTCGTAGGCCCAGTTGTAGCGACGCCCCTGCAGCGGGAAGGCCAGCGCGGCGGGCATTTGCGTGCGGAAGTCGAGGCGGTAGTCCGGCCCCCCGGCTTCGAGCAGCAGAACGGTGACGCCTTCGTCTTCAGTCAGACGGGTCGCCAGAGTGTTACCGGCCGAGCCGGCACCGATGATGATGTAATCGAATTCTTGGGACATTGAATGCACCCTCTTTGAAGTTGGTCAGGTCAACTGTGACCGCGCACCTGTGGCGAGGGGATTTATCCCCGTTCGGCTGCGCAGCAGTCGCAGAGTCGGCGACTGGTTCTGTCTGGAGAATTGCAGTGTCTGGAGGGGGGCCGCTTCGCAGCGCGACGGGGATGAATCCCCTCGCCACAATGGCCCCACCCGGACTCTGAGTCAGATCAGAACACCGAGACGTAATCGCCCAGCTCGACCTGTACCGATTTGATGCGGGTGAAGTTGTTCAGCGAGCTGATCCCGTTCTCACGGCCAACACCCGACTGCTTGTAGCCGCCGACCGGCATTTTTGCGTCGGACTCGCCCCAGGCGTTGATCCAGCAGATACCGGCTTCCAGTTGATGAATCACGCGGTGGGCGCGGTTCAGGTCCTTGGTAACGATACCGGCGGCCAGGCCGAAGTCGGTGTCGTTGGCGCGGCGGATCACTTCTTCTTCGGTTTCGTAGGAAAGGATCGCCATCACCGGGCCGAAGATCTCTTCGCGGACGATGGTCATGTCGTCGGTGCAGTCGGTGAACACGGTTGGCGCCACGAACGCACCTTTAGCGAATTCGCCGTCCGTCAGTCGACCGCCGCCGCACAGCACGCGTGCGCCTTCTTCTTTACCCTTGGCGATGTAAGCCAACACGCTTTCCATGTGCGGGAAGCTGACCAGCGGGCCGAAGTTGGTGTTTTCGTCTTCCGGGTTGCCAACGCGGATGCGGGCAACGCGCTCAACGATCTTGGCTTCAAAAGCGGCTTTCAGGTGCGCCGGTACGAACACGCGAGTGCCGTTGGTGCAGACCTGACCGGAGCTGTAGAAGTTGGCCATCATCGCCGTGTCGGCGGCGCGATCCAGATCGGCGTCGTCGCAGATGATCAGCGGCGACTTGCCGCCCAGTTCCATGGTCACGTCTTTGAGCGACGAAGCCGAAGCGCTGGCCATGACTTTCTTGCCGGTGTCGGTGCCGCCAGTGAAGGAGATTTTCTCGATGCGCGGGTGCTCGGTCAGCCAGGTGCCGACTTCGCGGCCGCTACCGGTCAGGACGTTGAACACACCGTTCGGCACGCCGGCTTCGGTGTAGATCTCGGCCAGTTTCAGGGTGGTCAGCGAGGTGACTTCGCTTGGCTTGAAGATCATCGCGTTACCGGCCGCCAGGGCTGGAGCGGATTTCCACAGGGCGATCTGGATCGGGTAGTTCCACGCGCCGATACCGGCGACTACGCCCAGCGGTTCGCGACGGGTGTAAACGAACGAGGTGTCACGCAGCGGGATCTGCTCGCCTTCGATGGCGGGCACCAGGCCTGCGTAGTATTCCAGCACGTCAGCGCCGGTGACGATGTCGACGTACTTGGTTTCGGAGAAGGATTTGCCGGTGTCCAGGGTTTCCAGCGCGGCCAGCTCATCGTTGCGCTCGCGCAGGATGTCGACGGCGCGACGCAGGATGCGCGAACGCTCCATGGCGGTCATCGCGGCCCAGATTTTCTGGCCCTTTTCGGCGCTGACCACGGCGCGCTCGACGTCGTCTTTGGTCGCACGTTGCACCAGTGCGAGGACTTCACCGTTCGCCGGGTTGATGGCTTCGAAGGTGGCGTCGCTGCCGGCGTCGGTGTACGCGCCATCGATGTAGAGTTTTTGCAGTTCGAAACGGGCCATAGTGTCCTCGCAAGTGCATTGGTGGTTGGCGTTGACCACCGCGATGACGCTGCGGTGGCGTTCAGGGGCCGAGCATTTTCTGTGTGCTCTAGCTCACCTTCTTGGCCAATTGGAAATCCATGTATTCGTAAGCGATCTGTTGCGCCTGAGCGGTGTCGAAAGCGTCTCCCGACAGCGCGCCGCGCAACCACAAACCGTCGATCAAAGCTGCCAGGCCTCGGGCGGCATTGCGCGCATCTTCGAGCGGCAACACACGGCGGAACTGGCAGCACAGGTTGGAATACAGACGGTGATCGTTGATCCGCTGCAACCTGTGCAAAGACGGCTGGTGCATGCTGGTGGCCCAGAAGGCCAGCCAGGTTTTCATTGCCGGGCCATTGACCTGGCTGGCGTCGAAGTTGCCTTCGATGATCACCTGCAGATGCGCCCGTGGGCTGTCATCTGCCAGCGCCTGACGGCGCGCGGTGACGCTCTCGCTGAGGGCGGTCATCAGGTACCGCATCGTGGCGGCGATCAGGCCGTTCTTGTCCTGAAAGTAGTGACTGATGATGCCATTCGAGACACCGGCCAAACGGGCGATCAGCGCAATGCTGGCGTCCCCCATTCCGACCTGATCGACCGCTTGCAAAGTGGCTTCGATCAGTTGTTGGCGGCGGATGGGTTGCATACCGACCTTGGGCATCTTGCACATCTCCTTAGGCCTTCCGAGGGGCGAATGACGCCGATCGGATTGAGGGCCAGTCTATTTTGTTTTGATTGAACGTTCAATCAACAAAGAATAAGATCTGCGACAATTCGTCGCTGCCTACAGAAAATTCCTACGCGTAATGACGATAAAAACCGACACCTGAAACGGCTCGAAACCTGCGCGGGGCATGGCGCGGTTCGCGATTCGATGGACGTGTTGAAAGGGCAAGACGCTCGGGGCCAGGTTTCGGATGAACGTCCGTCGCCTCTGGCCACGAAAGCGAATACGCAACGCCATTTCGGCAGGTTCGGGCTTTTTTCGGAGTGTCTTTATATCACCCGCCGGTCGGCTGCCAACTAACCGATTGGTCGGGTTCCGTGATGCCTTGTGTTCTTCTCTCGCACTGCCTGGAGCATTTGTGCCATGAGTTCTGCCTCGCTAATAAAGACCCCGCCCGAGAAGGTGACGGTCAACGGTTGGGTGTTCTACACCTCGACCGCGCTGATTCTGTTGTTGACCGCCATTCTGATCATCGCCCCGCAAGAGGCCGGCAGAATGTTGGGCATGGCTCAGGCCTGGTTGTCGCGCAGCTTCGGCTGGTACTACATGGTGGTGATCGCCGCCTACCTGGTGTTCGTGGTCGGCCTGGCGTTTTCCTCGTACGGCAAACTCAAACTGGGCAGCAAGGACGACACCCCGGATTTCAGCTACGGCGCCTGGGCGGGGATGCTGTTCTCGTCGGGCATCGGCATTTCGCTGTTGTACTTCGGCGCGTCCGAGCCGCTGGATCACTACTTCAATCCGCCGGAAGGCACCTCGGCCAGCAATCTGGCCGCGCGTCAGGCAGTGCAACTGACCTTCCTGCACTGGGGCCTGCACGGCTGGGCGATCTACGCGTTGGTCGGTCTGGCCGTGGCGTATTTCGCCTATCGGCATAACCAGCCACTGGCGCTGCGTTCGGCGCTGTATCCGCTGGTCGGCGAGCGTTGGGTCAAAGGCGCGGCCGGTCACGCAGTGGACGGCTTCGGCATGTTCGTGACCCTGCTGGGTCTGGTGACCAACCTGGGGATTGGCTCGCTGCAAGTGTCGTCCGGGCTGGAAAACCTGTTCGGCATGGAGCACAGCAATACCAACCTGCTGATCGTCATCATCGTCATGAGCACAGTAGCGACCATCGCTGCCGTGTCGGGTGTGGAAAACGGCATCCGTCGTCTGTCCAACCTGAACATCGTGCTGTTCAGCGGCCTGCTGATTTTCGTCCTGCTGTTCGGCCCGACCCTGCACCTGCTCAACGGCTTCGTGCAGAACATCGGTGACTACCTCAACGGCGTGGTGCTGAAGACCTTCGACCTGTACGTCTATGAAGGCGACAGCGCCAAGTCCGACCGCTGGCTGGGTCTGTGGACCCTGTTCTACTGGGCCTGGTGGATTTCCTGGGCGCCATTCGTGGGCATGTTCATCGCACGAATTTCCCGTGGCCGCAGCGTGCGTGAACTGGTTGCTGGCGTGCTGCTGATTCCGCTGGGCTTCACCTTGGCGTGGCTGTCGATCTTCGGCAACTCGGCGCTGGATCTGGTGATGAATCAGGGCGCGGTGGAGCTGGGCAAGACGGCGCTGGAACAGCCGTCGATGGCGATCTATCAGTTGCTTGAGCATTATCCGGCGTCGAAAGTCGTCATCGGGGTGTCGATCTTTGTCGGCTTCGTGCTGTTCCTGACCCCGGCCGACTCCGGCGCGGTGATGATGGCGAATCTTTCCTGCAAGGGCGGCAACGTCGATGAAGACGCGCCGCACTGGCTGCGGATCTTCTGGTCGGTGGTGATCACCCTGGTGACCATTGGCCTGCTGTTCGCCGGCAACTTCGAAGCCATGCAGACCATGGTCGTGCTGGCCGGCCTGCCGTTCTCGGTGGTGCTGATCTGCTTCATGTTCGGCCTGCACAAGGCGATGCGTCAGGACGTGCAGATCGAACAGGAGCAAGCGCAACTGGCCGAGCGCGGACGCCGAGGTTTCAGCGAGCGCCTGACGCAACTGGATCTGCAGCCGAGCCAATCGGTGGTGCAGCGCTTCATGGACAAACACGTCACTCCGGCACTGGAAGATGCAGCGGCGCAATTGCGCAATCAGGGCATTGAAGTGCAGACGCTGCTGGGCAAGGCCAAGCGTTGCATGGGCGTGCGGGTCGAGATGGAAGAGGGCAACCCTTTCGTTTACGAAGTGAGCCTGGATGGTTATCTGGCGACCCCGACCGAATCGGCGCAATCAGATGAAGCGCGTCAGCGTTATTACCGTGCTGAGGTGTATCTGCACAATGGCAGCCAGGATTACGACTTGATGGGCTTTACGCCGGAGCAGATTACGCGGGATGTGCTGGATCAGTTTGAAAGCCATCGGCAGCTTCTAGGCCGGGTGTATAGCTAAACAGCTAAAACAAAAGGGGCTCGATTGAGCCCCTTTTGCATGATCATTCCCACGCTCCGCGTGGGAATGCATCAATGGACGCTCTGCGTCCGCTGTTGTGGGACGCGGAGCGTCCCGGGCTGCATTCCCACGCGGAGCGTGGGAACGATCACGCCGCGATAATCTCGCGGCGTTTTTGTGTCTGCGGGGGTTACCCCAGATTCTTGCCCAACAACGCGTGATACAACTCGCTGTCGCCGAGAATCCCCACCACATGATTGTTATCGTGCAGCACCAGCTTGTTGCCGGTCTGATAACGGATCTGCAGCGCATCACGCATGCCGATGTTCGAGTCCACCAGCGTTGGCTTGCGCTCCAGGCCTTCCACTGCTTGCCCCGGTGCCCAGTTCTGCAGATTCAGCACCGAGCCGTTCTGCCGCGCGCCTTTGATGGTGTTGCCTTCGGCCAGGTCCAGCCACGAGTCGCCGCCAGGATCCAGGCACACCGAGCCGTTGATGCGTTTGCACTTGTCCAGCGTGCGCATCAGGCTGCGGCCGCAGAGCACGTTGAGCGGATTGGTGTGGGCGACGAAGGTGCGCACATAGTCGTCCGCCGGGTTGAGGACGATTTCTTCCGGCACGCTGTACTGGATGATCCGGCCGTCCTTCATGATCGCGATGCGGCTGCCGAGTTTGAGGGCTTCATCAAGGTCGTGGCTGACAAAAACGATGGTCTTGCTCAGCTTGCGTTGCAGCTCCAGCAGTTCATCCTGCAGACCCTGGCGGATCAGCGGGTCGAGGGCCGAGAACGGTTCGTCCATCAGCAGAATGTCGGCGTCCATCGCCAGCGCGCGGGCGAGGCCGACGCGTTGCTGCATGCCGCCGGAGAGTTCGTCCGGCTTTTTGTTGCGCCACTGGGTCAGACCGACCAGTTCGAGTTTCTCATCGACCAATTTCTTGCGTTCCTTCTCCGGTCGACCCTGCATTTCCAGACCGAAACTGATGTTCTCGCGCACTGTCAGCCAGGGCATCAGGGCAAACTTCTGGAACACCATCGCAATACGCTTGGTGCGCATCATCTTCAGCTCGGCGGGCGTGCAGGACGCGATGTCGATCTGACGGTTTTCATGCTCGACGAACAGCTTGCCGCGGCTCACCGTGTTGAGGCCGTTGATGCAGCGCAGCAGGCTCGATTTGCCCGAGCCGGAGAGGCCCATCAGCACGCAGATCTCGCCTTTGTTGATGTCCAGCGTGGCTTTTTCCACGCCGACGATCTGACCGGTCTTCTTCAGGATCTCGTTGCGGGTCATGCCCTGATCGAGCAGCTTGAGTGCCTCGCGCGGGTCTTTGGAGAAGATTACGTCAACGTCTTCGAAGCGAATTATGCTCATGCGTCACCCCCTACTTTGGCGTCGGGTTGTTTGCAGATACGGTCGAGCATGATCGCCAGCAGTACGATTGCCAGGCCTGCTTCGAAGCCCAGCGCAATATCAGCAGTGTTCAGTGCGTTGACCACCGGTTTGCCGAGTCCGTCGGCGCCGACCAGTGCCGCGATCACCACCATCGACAGCGACAGCATGATGCACTGGGTGATGCCGGCCGCGATGCTCGGCATGGCGTGCGGCAGTTCGATCCTTGAGAGCAATTGGCGACGCGAGCAGCCGAAGGCCTTGCCGGCGTCCATCAGTTCTTGCGGGACATCACGGATGCCCAGGTAGGTCAGGCGGATCGGCGCCGCGATGGCGAACACCACCGTGGAGATCAGGCCCGGTACCACACCCAGCCCGAAGAGGGTCAGGGTAGGAATGAGGTAAACGAAGGTCGGCACGGTCTGCATCAGATCGAGCACCGGCCGCATCATGGTGTAGAACATCGGTTTGTGCGCGGCGACGATGCCCAGCGGCACGCCGATCAACACGCAGACCAGGGTGGCGAACAGCACCTGGGCGAGGGTTTCCATGGTTTCCTGCCAGTAACCCAGGTTGAGGATCAGCAGGAACGAGGCGACCACGAACGCGGTCAGGCCCCACTTGCGTTGAATCAGATGGGCAATGATGGCAATCAGGCCAATCAGCACCAACGGGTTGAACCAGGTCAGCGCAAACGTCACGCCGTGGATCATCGTTTCCAGTGTCACGGCGATTGCGTCGAAGGTGTTGGCGCCGTGTTGCGTCAACCATTCGACGAAGCCCGCGATGTACTGGCCTAAAGGTATTTTCTGATCAATCAGCATGGTAGTGAACGTCCGCATGCAAGGAAATTAACAGCCCGGGCAGGCACGCCTGCCCGGCATAAGCGGTGCCTTTCAAATCAAGGCGCGAGCTTGGCTTTCACGGCCTCCAGGCCTGGTTTACCGTCAATGGTGGTCACGCCAGCGAGCCAGGTATCGAGCACCTGTGGATTCTTTTTCAGCCAGGCCTTGGCGGCCGCGTCAGGCTTCATTTTGTCGTCGAGGATGTTGCCCATCAGTTCACTTTCCATGTCGACGGTGAACTCCAGGTTTTTCAACAGCTGACCGACATTGCTGCATTCTTCGGCGTAACCCTTGCGGGTGTTGGTCGCCACGGTGGCTGCGCCGAAATCGGGGCCGAAGAAGTCGTCGCCGCCGGTCAGGTATTGAATCTTGAAGCGCTTGTTCATCGGGTGCGGTGCCCAGCCGAGGAAGACCACGGCGGTGTCGCGCTTCTGCGCCCGGTCGACTTGCGAGAGCATGCCGGCCTCGGAAGATTCGACGATCTTGAAGCCAGCGGTTTTCAGGCCGAAGGCATCCTTGTCGATCATGCTCTGGATCAGCCGGTTGCCGTCGTTGCCCGGCTCGATGCCGTAGATCTTGCCGTCGAGCTCTTTCTTGAATTTGGCAATGTCGGCGAAGTCATGCAGGCCTTTGTCGTACAGGGCTTGCGGCACGGCGAGGGTGTATTTGGCACCCTTGAGGTTGGTGCGCACGGTGTCGACGGTGCCGGCATCGCGATACGGCTTGATGTCGTTCTCCATGGTCGGCATCCAGTTACCGAGAAACACGTCCATGTTCTTGCCGTCGGCCAGCGACTTGTAGGTCACGGGCACGGAGATCATGGTGGTCTTGGTCTTGTAGCCGAGGGCGTTGAGAACAACGGAAGTGGTGGCGGTGGTTGCGGTGATGTCGGTCCAGCCGACATCGGAGAAGTTAACGAGGCTGCACTGTGCCGGTTCTGCGGCTTGCGCCAGTAACGGCAGACTCAGCAGGGCGGCCAACAACAACGACGGGGAACCTTTCATGGATGGACTCCTTGGTGTTTTTTTTGGCAGTGTTCCGACTGTGGACCACCGCACTTATGGGTTGCGGTTGGTGGCGTTTTTGAGACAGCTCTACCGCAGCGCCTTGCAATCGAGTCATCCCGATCATGTACCAGTGAAAATCTGACGCCTACAGGGAGGGTCGTATCCAGTACAGGGATGGTCGCTTCCAGTGTCGGTGACGTCGCTTACAGCTTTTTTCCGCCCCCGATGACCTGCTCGACTGCATAAAAACGGCGTATTTGCGGGGCGAAAACGTAACGACGCTGCTGGACATGACTGCGTCGGTGTCAGACGCCGAGCGCGCCGACAAAAGCCCGATGATGCCGGCATTCGGCGGATCGCAGCTTGAGCGTAGCAGCTCCGCCAGCGGGCGCTTTTGCCGCCCGGACCGGTATTCTCAGGAGCTTCGCAGCAATGGCTATCAGCGTTTTCGACCTGTTCAAAATCGGCATCGGCCCTTCCAGTTCCCACACCGTCGGGCCGATGCGCGCCGCCGCACTGTTCGTCGAGTCGCTGCGCGGCAAGCACCAGCTGGAACAGGTGCGGCGCATCGAGGTGCAGTTGTTCGGATCGCTTTCCGCCACCGGCATCGGTCACGGCAGCGACAACGCAGTGATCATGGGCCTGATGGGCGAGTGGCCGGACGCAATCGACCCGGCGCAGATCGGCCCGCGCATTCAGGCGCTGCGCGAAACCCATACGTTGTTATTGGATGGTCGCCTGTCGGTGCCGTTTGTGTGGGCGCGGGACATGCGCCTGATCGATGAAAACCTGCCATTCCATCCCAACGCCATGACCCTGGTGGCCGAAGGCGAGTTCGCTGAGCTGCACCGTGACACCTACTATTCGGTCGGCGGCGGCTTCGTCGTTGATGAGGCGCAAGCGTCCAGTGGTGTGGTCGATCTGGATCGCACCGAATTGCCCTACGACTTCTCCAGTGCGGTCGAGCTGCTGGAGTTGTGCAAAACGCACAACCTGCGCGTTGCCGAACTGATGATGGCCAACGAAAAGGTCTGGCGCAGCGAAGAAGAGATCCGTGCCGGGCTGATGAAACTGTGGCGGGCGATGCAGGATTGCGTCGAGCAGGGCCTCAAGCATGAAGGCATTCTGCCCGGCGGCTTGAACGTTCGCCGACGTGCGGCGAAGTTGCATCGCAGCCTGCAAGAGCTGAACAAACCGAACGTCATCGGCTCGACCCTGAGCGCGATGGAGTGGGTCAACCTGTTCGCCCTGGCCGTCAATGAAGAGAATGCCGCTGGCGGGCGTATGGTCACTGCACCGACCAACGGCGCGGCGGGGATCATCCCGGCGGTGCTGCACTACTTCATGAAGTTCAGCGAAGCGGTCACCGACGCCAACGTCGTCGACTATTTCCTCGGCGCGGCGGCGGTCGGCATTCTGTGCAAGAAGAACGCTTCGATCTCTGGGGCCGAGGTCGGTTGTCAGGGCGAGGTCGGTTCGGCCTGCGCCATGGCAGCGGCGGGGCTGGCGGAGATTCTCGGCGCCACGCCCGAGCAATTGTGCAATGCGGCGGAAATCGGCCTGGAACACAACCTTGGTCTGACCTGCGACCCGGTCGGTGGTCTGGTGCAGGTGCCGTGTATCGAGCGCAATGCAATCGCCGCCGTGAAAGCCATCAACGCGGCGCAAATGGCCCTGCGCGGCGACGGGCAGCACTTTATCTCGCTGGACCGGGTGATCCGCACCATGCGCGATACCGGTGCCGATATGCATGACAAATATAAAGAAACTTCGCGCGGTGGCTTGGCGGTCAGTGCGGTTGAGTGCTGACCGTGAACCCGTGGCGAGGGGATTTATCCCCGCTGGGCTGCGAAGCAGTCCCAAATCCTGCAATCGAGTTTTGCCTGACACACTTTGGTGAATGGATTTACGACTGCTGCGCAGCCGATAGGGGATAAATCCCCTCGCCACAGGTTGATCTGGCAGAGTGGAGTGCCAGACCAGTCAAAACTGCTCAACAAAAGAACACCCCGATCCAGCCACGCCACCTTTTGGCGCGTCGCAATCAGACAAGCGTCATTGTCAGTCGTGACTCATCAGTCGTTACCTGACCGTCCGTCGCCCGTGCTTGCGGTGACACTCTGTGCAAATCCTCTGCAGGCCAGTTCCCACAAGTGCTACCGATCTGCTCACGGGCTGCGCGGAAGGGCTCTCGCGGCATCTGATGGCACTTCGAAATGGCGTGTTCCGAGGTCTCGTATAGACGCGTCGCGAGGTCGTTTTCAGGAGTTATTGAATGGCCGTCCAATTTCAGGCACGGCAATTGCTCTGTCATAACAAAGCCTGCTTTCTCTGTGAGACGCGGGCAATAACAAGAGCCTCCGCCTGAGGCCGCCACCCGCTTTGTGTGAGGAGATATCGCGATGACGTCGTTCAACTCCGGGGCCCAACCCCAGAACCGTGCGCCTCAATCCATCGGCTTTCTGCTGCTGGACAATTTCACGCTGATTTCCCTGGCGTCCGCCGTTGAGCCGCTGCGCATGGCCAATCAGTTGTCCGGTCGCGAGCTGTATCGCTGGAGCACCCTCACCGTCGATGGCGGCCAGGTCTGGGCCAGTGACGGTTTGCAGATCACTCCCGACGCCTCCATGCACAAAGCCCCGCCCCTGGACACGGTGATTGTCTGCGGCGGCATCGGCATTCAACGCACCGTAACCCGTGAACACGTCTCGTGGCTGCAAAGCCAGGCGCGCCAGTCCAAGCGCCTGGGCGCGGTGTGCACCGGCAGTTGGGCGCTGGCCTGCGCCGGTCTGCTCGACGGCTTCGATTGCAGCGTGCACTGGGAATGTCTGGCGGCGATGCAGGAAGCTTTCCCGCGCGTGGCCATGAGCACACGACTGTTCACCCTCGACCGTAACCGCTTTACCAGTTCCGGCGGCACCGCGCCGCTGGACATGATGCTGCACCTGATCAGTCGTGATCACGGTCGTGAACTGTCGGCAGCGATCTCGGAAATGTTCGTCTACGAGCGCATCCGCAACGAACAGGATCACCAACGTGTGCCGCTCAAGCACATGCTCGGCACCAACCAGCCGAAGTTGCAGGAAATCGTCGCGCTGATGGAAGCCAATCTGGAAGAGCCGATCGATCTGGATGAACTGGCGGTGTATGTCGCGGTGTCGCGTCGACAGCTAGAGCGGTTGTTCCAGAAATACCTGCACTGCTCGCCGTCACGCTATTACCTGAAGCTGCGCCTGATCCGCGCCCGGCAACTGCTCAAGCAGACGCCGATGTCGATCATCGAAGTGGCGTCGGTGTGTGGTTTCGTCTCCACGCCGCACTTCTCCAAGTGCTATCGCGAGTACTTCGGCATCCCACCGCGTGACGAGCGCGTCGGCTCCAACACCACCCAGCAAGTGGCGATGTTGCCGCTGCCGCAGGCCATCGTGATGTCGCCGCTGTCGGGGCCGATGTCGGCGCTGAGTCAGGCGCGCAATGAGTCGACGTTTGCCAGTGTAAGGCTGTAGACCAAGTCTGATCGTTCCCACGCAGAGCGTGGGAACGATCAGGTGGGAGCGAGCCTGCTCGCGAAGGGGTTTCTCAGGCGCTGTGTGACTGCTGGTAATCCGAAAGGGCCGGCAACAATTGCTTGTCGATCGCCTGGCGCACCGCCGGCTGAATGCTGGCGCCGCTGGTGTACATGTCCTTGACCATCTTGCGCAGTTCGAATGCGCGAACATTGTCCAGGCCACGCACCGCGCACTCGCAGGCCTGCTCGGCGGTGGTACCGCTCGGCACCTGAATACCCAAGGCCTTGAGCTGGCCCAACAGATCTTCCTGGTCAATCAAATCGGCGTACATCATTACGCAAATCCTTCTGTGGCAACGGAGGTCTTGGCTCGATTCTGGTGGCCCCGACCGGACGCGGCAAGGGCGTTTTGTCGCGGTGGCCGGGACGACTATGAACAGGTCGTTTTCGGCTAACCGACTGGATGGGCGACTAGGCACACTGGCCCCAGCTCGCTTCACGAAGGTTTGGTCACCCTCGCCTGGCAGCTCCTCAACAGTACCCTCCTCAGCTCCGATCCTGTCACGGCTTGATCGGAGTTTTTTTTGCCTGTGATTCAGTTAGTAGCGCGTTGTTTGGACTGACGCTTTCGCGAGCAAGCTCGCTCCCACAGTTGAAATGCATTCCAATGTGGGAGCGAGCCTGCTCGCGAAGAACGATGACGCGGTTCAACGTTGCAACACCAGAATCCGCGACAACAACTCATCCCGGTCGACATAGCAGCCCTGAAAATGCCGCGCCCCGGTCGCTGGATCAAAGGCATTGCGCGCATGCAGCGTGCGGCGGTTGTCAAAGCACCACAACTCGCCCGGCTTGAGCCGCTGCATCAGCCGGAATCGCGGCTCGCGGGTCATCGCAATAAAGCGCCGATAGGCGCGATACAGCAGCGGCATCTGCGCCACCGACGTATCGAACGCCCCGCGCAGAAAGTTGGCCATGCGAATCTCCGCCACCCGGCCCAGCGCATCCACAGCGATGATCGGCGCCAGGCAGCGATAGTCGCTGTGCCGGTCCTTGTTGCGAAATTCCACAGGGATTTCGCACAGGGCCTCAAACAGCTGCGGCTCCTCCTGACGCAAGGCGTCGGCGATCGCAAAACCATCGACGAAAATGCTCTCGCCACCCTCGGCATCATTCACCAGGCAATGCAGAAATTGCAGCCCCGGTTGCAGCTCTCGTGTCGGCAAATCCGTGTGCAATGGCAGGTTGAAGGCGGTGTAGGCGTTGCTGTCGGCGTCGGCTTTGGAGTGCACATTGAACAGCACGCCGAAATTGCTTTCGCGGATGAAGGAAATCCGTTGCGCGATGAGCTTCAGCGAGCCCGGCTCGGTGGGCACGCCGCGCACTTGGGTCAGGCCGATGTCGCGCACGGCGAGCAACCATTGCAGCAGCGCGGCGTTGTCGTTCATCAGCGCGATGTAGTCGAACACCGGCAACTGCAGATCGCTGTGCCACAAATGGGGCTGCGGTTTGCCGGCCAGGCGTTCGGCGCGGGATTCATCGTCATAGGCATGTGCGCGCAACCAACCCGGGTAGAAGCGGCTCAGGTGACCGTCCTGCCAGTCGATGCGCAGGCAACCATCGCTGTCGATGCGCGTGGCCAGCGGTTGCAAATCCTCGGCGGCATCGACGCTCTCGAAAACCTGCTCGCGAGTGACGCTGTAGACACATTGATCACACGGGCAATTGTCGCGCAGCCATACGTGGTGAAACGGGCTGACACGTCCGTCAGCCCATTCGATGACAACGCGATCCGCCAGACCCTGCACGCCACCGAGCGCGCTGATCAACGGATAAGTACGAAAATCGGCAACAGCGACGGCGGTGTTCATGGCGGCTCCTTGGCAGTGGGGAATTTACCGAGCGGGTGGCAACGCGATCACGCGGCCGATGTAAGCGGGAGCGGGCAGGTCGGTCTGATCGGCGACGATGGCTTGCAACCGATGCAACGTATCAGGGCTGAACGGCGCCGAGCGCGGGCCGGCGAGGTCGACGTGCAAAAGCATCTGTTCGTTGCCGGCCAGCGCTTGCTCATCGCCGATTTTGTGCAGGCTGTGGTAGAGGTGCAGGCGCTTGCTGTCGTGGCCGATGATTTGCGTGCGCACTTCGACCTCGGTGTCGAGCTTCACTTCGTGCAGATAATTGAGGTGCAGCTCAAGGGTGAACAGCGAGTGGCCGCTGGCCTCGCGGTTGCTGCTGTCCATGCCGAGGCAGTCCATCAGCGCATCGGTGGCGTAGCTGAAGATCAGCAAGTAAAAGGCGTCGCGCAGGTGGCCGTTGTAGTCGACCCAGTCGGGGATGATGGTGGTTTGGTAGGTGGTGAGGTGGGGCATGGTTTCTCCTGGCGGCGATCGTTCCCACGCTCTGCGTGGTAACGCCTCTTGTGACGCTGTGCGTCACGCTTCTGGGACGCGGAGCGTTCCCGGGCTGCATTCCCACGCAGAGCGTGGGAACGATCAGGTGGCGGATTACTCGCTGAAACTCATCCCGTGCTTCTCTTTGGTGGTCTTCACCGCTTCAAGCACCGCCAGCAAACAATCATCACGATAGCGCTCCAGCGCGGAAATGCTGTGCCGACCGAGCTGATCGGTGGTGCCATCGACCACATCATCAATCAGCTTGTCTGTCAGCTCCGGTGCCGGCAGATACGTCCACGGCAACTGCAACGCCGGGCCGAATTGCGACATGAAGTGGCGCATGCCGGCATCGCCGCCGGCCAGGGTGTAAGTCAGGAAAGTGCCCATGAACGACCAGCGCAGACCGGCGCCAAAGCGAATCGCATCGTCGATCTCGCCGGTCGTCGCCACACCGTCATTGACCAGGTGCAACGCCTCACGCCACAGCGCTTCGAGCAGGCGATCGGCGATGAATCCCGGCACTTCCTTGCGCACATGCAACGGGCGCATGCCGAGGGATTCGTAGACTTGCATCGCCGCTTGCACCGCCTCTGGCGCGGTATTCTTGCCGCCGACGACTTCGACCAGCGGCAACAGATAAACCGGGTTGAACGGATGCCCGACCACGCAGCGTTCAGGGTGCATCGAACTCTCATAGAACTCGCTTGGCAAAAGGCCTGAAGTGCTGGAGCCGATCAGCGCATCGGGCTTGGCGGCGGCGCTGATCTTGCTGTGCAGATCGAGTTTCAGTTCCAGCCGCTCCGGGGCGCTTTCCTGGATGAAATCGGCGTCACGCACACATTCCTCGATGGTTGCGACAAAACGCAGACGGTCCTGCGAAGCGCCGGGCGCCAGGCCGTTCTTCTCCAGCGCGCCCCAGGCATTGGCCACGCGTTGACGCAATGCCGCTTCGGCGCCGGGCGCCGGGTCCCAGGCCACTACATCAAGTCCGTGGGCGAGGGCGCGGGCGACCCAGCCACTGCCGATGACACCGCTGCCGAGAGCGGCGAAGGTTTTGATTTCGGTGATAAAGCGCATGGTGATTTCCTGAGAGAGTTCGGTGATCCCTGTGGAAACTCTGTTCTCGTGGCGAGGGGATTTATCCCCGATCGGCTGCGAAGCAGTCGTAAAACCTGTGCTCTCGGTCTATCTGATGCCCCGGGTTGTCAGGTTTTGGGGCGGCTTCGCCACCCATCGGGGATAAATCCCCTCACCACAAAATTTATGTTCACAGGGAGAAAGGGTGAGGTTCAGCCGCGCTGGGTCAGGCCCATCTTTTTGCGACCTTCGGCCGGCGTAAGCACGCGAGCACCGAGGCGGCTGAGGATTTCCGTGGCGCGTTCGACCAATTGGCCATTGGTCGCCAGCACGCCTTTGTCCAGCCACAGGTTGTCCTCCAGCCCGACCCGCACGTTGCCGCCCAGCAGCACCGCTTGCGCCGCCATCGGCATCTGCATGCGGCCGATGCCGAAGCCGGCCCACACCGCGTCGGCGGGCAGGTTGTCGACCATGGCTTTCATCGTGGTGGTGTCGGCCGGCGCGCCCCACGGGATGCCCAGACACAGCTGGAACAACGGGTTGTCGAGCAAGCCTTCCTTGATCATCTGCTTGGCGAACCACAGATGCCCGGTGTCGAAAATCTCCAGTTCGGCCTTCACGCCCAGCTCGGTGATGCGCTTGGCGCCGGCGCGCAGTTGCGCCGGGGTAGAGACGTAAATGGTGTCGCCGTCGCCGAAGTTCAGCGTGCCGCAATCGAGGGTGCAGATTTCCGGCAGCAGTTCTTCAACGTGGGCGAGACGGGTCAGCGGACCGACCAGATCGGTGTTCGGGCCGAACTCCATCGGCTTCTCGCCAGGGCCGATTTCCAGGTCGCCGCCCATCCCGGCGGTGAGGTTGACGATGATGTCGACGTCCGCCTCGCGGATGCGCTCCATCACTTCGCGGTACAGCGCCACGTCACGGCTGAACTTGCCGGTCTGCGGGTCGCGCACATGGCAGTGCACGACGGTGGCGCCGGCCTTGGCCGCTTCCACCGCGGCAGCGGCAATCTGTTTCGGGGTGACCGGCACGTGTGGACTTTTGGCGGTCGTGTCGCCAGCACCGGTGAGTGCGCAGGTGATGATGACGTCGTGGTTCATGATGCGTTTCCTTCAGGCGTGATGGGTCTGTCCGCAGCCCGTGGCGGGGCTGCGAAGCGTGTTTCAGTGGCCTCTCCCATCTGGGAGAGGGAGGTTCAATAAAGGGTTATTTGCTGGTCAGCTGGAGGTTTTCAGCAGCCGGTTTGCCATCGAAAGTCGTCACACCTTCAAGCCAGCGCTGTTTGTCTTCGGGGTGATCCTTGAGCCACTGCTTCGCCGACTCGAAGGCGTCCTTGTGATCGAGCAACGGCTGCATCATCCGGCTCTCGGATTCGGCGGTGAAAGTCAGATTGGCCAGCAGGCGGCCGATGTTCGGGCATTGCTCGGCGTATTTCGGCGCGGTGACCGTCCACACCGTGGCCATGCCTTCGTTCGGGCCGAGGGCGTCTTCGCTGCCGGTCAGGTAGGTCATCTGAATGTTGACGTTCATCGGGTGCGGCGCCCAGCCGAAGAACACCACGGCTTCCTTGCGCCGTACGGCGCGGTCAACGGCGGCGAGCATGCCGGCCTCGCTCGATTCGACGAGCTGGAATTTGCCCAGACCAAACTGGTTCTTGGCGATCATCGCTTTGATCTGCGTGTTGGCGCCCGAGCCTGGCTCGATGCCGTAGATCTTGCCGCCCAATTCCTTCTCGAATTTGGCGATGTCAGCGAAGGTTTTCAGGCCCTTGTCAGCCAGATAGGTCGGCACGGCGAGGGTGGCGCGGGCGTCTTTCAGGCTCGGTGCTTCGAGCACTTTCACCTGATTGGCCTCGACGAATGGCGTGATGGTCTGGGTCATCAGCGGGTTCCAGTAGCCGAGGAACAGGTCCAGGCGCTGATCGCGGATCCCGGCGAAGATGATTTGCTGCGAGGCGCTGGTCTGTTTGGTGCTGTAGCCGAGGCCGTCGAGCAGGACCTGGGTCATGGCACTGGTGGCGATCACGTCAGTCCAGTTGACCACGCCCATGCGTACGTTCTTGCAGGAGGCCGGTTCGGCCGCCATCACGCCGGTGCTGAAGAAAGCGGTACCGCTGAGTGCAAGAACGCAGCTGCTGATCAGTCGTTTCATGTCGGGTTCCTCGGCAGTTCGATTATTGTGGTTTCCGGCATCTGCGCGCCGGTGAGGCCAAGTTACGCAGCTATGCACCCGTGAAAGCGCACTGCGGCGACTGGCATTTGCACTGTAGCGACCTGCACGCTTGAACGCCGCCGATAATCGGCGTATCAACGAGGCACGCGACCCGCCAACCGAGTGCGCCCATGTCCCAGGATTTCTACTTTTTGCTGATGCCGGGGTTCTCCGCCATCGGCTTTATTTCCGCGATCGAACCGTTGCGCGTGGCCAACCGCTTTCGCGGCGAGTTGTACCGCTGGCATGTGCTCAGCGCCGATGGCGGCGCGGTATTGGCGAGCAACGGCATGTCGGTCAACGCCGATGCGGCGCTGGAGCCGCTGAAGAAAGGCGCGACCTTGCTGGTGGTGGCCGGCTTCGAACCGCTGAAGTTCATCACGCCGACGCTGGAGCACTGGCTGCGCAGGCTGGACAAGGACGGCGTAACCCTCGGCGCCATCGACACCGGCAGCTTCGTCCTCGCCGAAGCGGGCCTGCTCGATGGCCATCGCCTGACCCTGCACTGGGAGGCGATCGATGCGTTCAAGGAGTCTTATCCACAGCTCAGCGTCACCCAAGAACTGTTTGAGATCGACCGCCGGCGGATCACCTCGGCGGGAGGTACGGCCTCGATTGATCTGATGCTCGACCTGATCGCCCAGGCCCACGGCCCGCAACTGGCGATTCAGGTCAGCGAGCAGTTTGTGCTCGGGCGCATACGCCCGCGCAAGGATCACCAGCGCATGGAAGTCGCCACGCGTTACGGGATCAACAACAAGAAACTGGTGCAGGTGATCGGCGAAATGGAACAGCACAGCGAACCGCCGCTGACCACGTTGCAACTGGCCGAGTCGATCAAGGTGACCCGGCGGCAACTGGAGCGTTTGTTCCGGCTGCATCTGAACGATACGCCGAGCAACTTCTATCTGCGGTTGAGGCTGGAAAAGGCCCGGCAACTGTTGCGCCAGACCGACATGAGCGTGCTCGAAGTCAGCATTGCCTGCGGGTTTGAATCACCGTCGTATTTCACCCGCAGTTACCGCGCGCGTTTCGCCCGCTGCCCCCGCGAAGACCGGCGTACCGCACAGGCGTGAATGGGCTTGCATGAAAGCAATGTGGGAGCGAGCCTGCTCGCGAAAGCGGTCTGTCATCCAACACTGATGTTGCCTGACACATTGCATTCGCGAGCAGGCTCGCTCCCACATTAATTTTCGGCGTCTGAGAGAGGGCTATTTCTTCACCAACGCCGAACACGCCGCCTTGTAAGCCTCATGCTGATATTTGTTCAACGTCCCCGGCAGTTCAAAGTTGTGCTTCTTGGCCTGGGCATTGATCGTCTGCGGCGACAGCAGCGTCACCTCACAACCATCCAGCAACTGAAACACGCCCTCGATCTTGAACGTCGTCGGCCCACCGGCAAACTCGCCCTTTTTGCTACGCTTCTTGATCGCGATCCGGTCCACCGAATTCTCCCGCACAAACGACGCCACCTGCGCCGCGAACCGCCGCACGTTCGCCGCCTCGTCATCGTCATCCAGAGCAATCTTTTTTGTGGCGAGAGGGACGTGGCTCAACGTCGAACCGTCGAGCGCCGCCACGGCGATGATCGCTTCGCTGCCTTTGATTTCAATGCCGCAGATGTTCATGGGAATTCCTTTGAATAAAGAGGGCAGCCTACAGCTCAAGCTGACTGGCTGTGATGCCGAACGCGGCGGCGATTTTCTCGCGGGTGGCCTTGCGGGGTTTGGCGACTGTTTCCTGCTGGGCAAACGCCGGTTGCGAGATGCCCATGCGCTTGGCCACTTCTTCCTGAGTCAGGTTGAGATATTCGCGCCAGGCGCGGATCGGTGTTGCGCCATCAACGATTCGACTTACCACCTCATGGGGAATCAGATCGGGCTGTATTTTCTGTGCGACATATTGAGCGTAGGGGATAACCACGAATGCAGGATTACCCTCGGCGTCATTGATGATTTGAACGTCAGTAGGTGCGTTCATCACGTTTTTTGACCTCTTGAATACTGACCACTTTGATTGCGCCATCCCAGTCGAACATGACTCGATAATTGCCGACACGCAGTCGGTAAGCGTAGTCATGACCAACCAATGCTTTTACGTTGCCAACATCGGGCATGTCGGCAAGCGCCGTGACGGCGTCGCGAACCTTCCCTTGGTGCACGGAATGCAATTTCAAAAGCTGCTTAACAGCTTTGCGAGTCCAGTGGATGCTGTTCATAGAAGAATATAAGTCTTTTATAAGATTGGCGAATCTTTGCTTATATTTTTCCAGTGACCAATAAACAAGGCGTGTCGGCATGTTGCGCGTGTGCGTCGCTACTGGCCATCAAGGCACAGCCTGTCGGCTCGATCGCAATATGGTGGTTGAGGACGAAGTTACGCCGATGAAGCCGCAACAGCGGTCCAGACCTTCTATCACTCCTGCCCGATCGACTCCAAAAACTCCGACCGTTCATCACTCATCCGCGCGACACAATCATTCTGCGCAATGGTGAACGCCTTGCTCCCCGCCGTTGCCGGGAACGCTTCCACCGCGCAATCCGCATCCCGCGTCTTCAACCACTGCTGCTGGGCGGTTTTCAGTTTGGCGGTGATGTCGGCCAGTTGCGTCGGGTTCTTGCCGTAGGCGGCCTGCATGCGTTCGTTGAGGCTGGCGTAGTTGTCCTTGAGCAGGTCTTCGGCGGTGCTGCGGCTGTAGGCGGAGCATTCCAGGGTCTGGATGTCGTTTTCCACCGCGTCGCACGGGTTGTTCTCGGATTCTTCGGCGGCGTGGGCGCCGGTCGCAATCAGTGCCAAGGCGAGGAAGATCGATTTCATTGGGGTCGCTCTAATCCGTTGGTAGGTGCAGGCTGCGGCAGATTCTGGCGCAAGCGCGCGGGCTTGAACAGCCAGCCGAGGAGGGCGGCCGACGACCCTTTGTCGCGGATTGACGCTTTCGGCAATTCCCCTGTCGTTTTTGCACCCGGTCGCCCCGGCACCGAGGCATATGCTGGCCCCAAAGCGCCGGCAGACGATTCGGCGCATGAATTGCCAATAAGGGGACGCCTGATGAGCCCAGCCGAACTACACGCCGACAGCATCGTTATCGACGGTCTGATCATTGCCAAATGGAACCGCGAGCTGTTCGAAGACATGCGCAAGGGCGGTCTGACGGCGGCCAACTGCACTGTGTCGGTGTGGGAAGGCTTTCAGGCGACCGTGAACAACATTGCTGCCAGCCAGAAACTGATCCGCGAAAACAGCGACCTGGTGATGCCTGTGCGCACCACCGCCGACATCCGTCGCGCCAAGGAACAAGGCAAGACCGGCATCCTCTTCGGCTTCCAGAATGCCCACGCTTTCGAAGACCAGATCGGTTATGTCGAGGTGTTCAAGCAGCTCGGCGTCGGTATCGTGCAGATGTGCTACAACACCCAGAATCTGGTCGGCACCGGTTGCTACGAACGTGACGGCGGCCTCTCGGGTTTCGGTCGCGAGATCGTCGCTGAAATGAACCGTGTTGGCGTCATGTGCGACCTGTCCCACGTCGGTTCCAAGACCTCCGAAGAAGTCATTCTCGAATCGAAAAAACCGGTCTGCTATTCGCACTGCCTGCCGTCGGGTCTCAAAGAGCACCCGCGCAACAAATCCGATGCAGAGCTGAAGTTCATTGCCGACCACGGCGGTTTCGTCGGCGTGACCATGTTCGCGCCGTTCCTCGCCAAGGGCATCGATTCGACCATCGACGATTACGCCGAAGCCATCGAATACACCATGAACATCGTCGGCGAAGACGCCATCGGTATCGGCACCGATTTCACTCAGGGTCACGGCCAGGACTTCTTCGAATACCTGACCCACGACAAGGGTTACGCCCGCCGCCTGACCAGCTTCGGCAAGATCATCAACCCGCTGGGCATCCGCACCGTCGGCGAATTCCCCAACCTCACCGAAACCCTGCTCAAGCGCGGCCATTCCGAGCGCGTGGTGCGCAAGATCATGGGCGAGAACTGGGTCAACGTCTTGAAAGATGTCTGGGGCGAATAAGCCGCCGCACTTCTGAATCCTTTCCCCCGGCCATCCGAGTCGGGGGCAACACACAAAATTTTCTGGAGTTAAGTTTCCATGGCCAAGATCGCCCCGCAATTGCCAATCGAAGTCGACAGCGAGACCGGTGTCTGGACCTCCGACGCCCTGCCAATGCTGTATGTGCCGCGTCACTTTTTCGTCAACAACCACATGGGCATCGAGGAAGTGCTCGGCGCTGAAGCCTATGCCGAGATCCTCTACAAGGCCGGCTACAAATCCGCCTGGCACTGGTGTGAAAAGGAAGCCGAATGCCACGGCCTGGAAGGCGTCGCGGTGTTCGAACACTACATGAAGCGCCTGTCGCAGCGCGGCTGGGGTCTGTTCAAGATCCAGGACATCGACCTCGACAAAGGCACTGCCAGCGTCAAGCTCGAGCACTCGGCGTTCGTGTACGTGTACGGCAAGGTCGGGCGCAAGGTCGATTACATGTTCACCGGCTGGTTCGCCGGCGCCATGGACCAGATTCTCGAAGCCCGTGGCAGCAAGATCCGTACTGTCGCCGAACAAGTCTACGGAGGCTCCGAAGAGGGCCACGATGACGGCTTGTTCATCGTCAAGCCGTTGTAAGCCGAGGACCGTGCCATGGCTTTCGAAGCAATGTTCCAGCCGATCCAGATCGGCAAACTGACCATCCGCAACCGCGTGCTCAGCACCGCGCACGCCGAGGTCTACGCGACTGACGGTGGCATGACCACCGACCGCTACGTCAAATACTACGAAGAGAAAGCCAAGGGCGGTATCGGCCTGGCCATCTGCGGCGGTTCGTCCGTCGTGGCGATCGACAGCCCGCAGGAATGGTGGAGTTCGGTCAATCTGTCCACCGACCGGATCATTCCGCACTTCCAGAATCTGGCCGACGCCATGCACAAGCATGGCGCCAAGATCATGATCCAGATTACCCACATGGGTCGTCGCTCGCGCTGGGACGGTTTCAACTGGCCGACCTTGATGTCGCCGTCGGGCATCCGTGAACCGGTGCACCGCGCCACTTGCAAAACCATCGAGCCGGAAGAGATCTGGCGAGTGATCGGCAACTACGCCCAGGCTGCGCGCCGGGCCAAGGCTGGTGGCCTCGATGGCGTCGAACTGTCGGCCGTGCACCAGCACATGATCGACCAGTTCTGGAGCCCGCGCGTCAACAAGCGTACCGATGAATGGGGTGGCACCTTCGAAGGGCGGATGAAGTTCGGCCTGGAAGTCTTGAAAGCCGTGCGCGCCGAGGTCGGTGACGACTTCTGCGTGGGCATGCGTCTGTGCGGTGACGAGTTCCACCCGGACGGCTTGTCCCACGAGGACATGAAGCAGATCGCCAAGTATTACGACGACACCGGCATGCTCGATTTCATCGGCGTGGTCGGCTCGGGTTGCGATACCCACAACACCCTGGCCAACGTTATTCCGAACATGAGTTATCCACCGGAGCCGTTCCTGCACCTGGCTGCTGGGATCAAGGAAGTGGTCAAGGTGCCGGTGTTGCACGCGCAGAACATCAAGGACCCGAACCAGGCCACGCGCATTCTTGAGGGCGGTTACGTCGACATGGTCGGCATGACCCGCGCGCACATCGCCGACCCGCACCTGATCGCCAAGATCAAGATGGGCCAGATTGACCAGATCAAGCAGTGCGTCGGCGCCAACTATTGCATCGACCGTCAGTATCAGGGCCTGGACGTGCTGTGCATCCAGAACGCCGCGACCTCCCGTGAATACATGGGCGTGCCGCACATCATCGAGAAATCCACCGGGCCGAAACGCAAGGTGGTGATCGTCGGTGCCGGCCCGGCCGGGATGGAAGCCGCACGCGTGGCTGCCGAGCGTGGCCACGACGTCACGCTGTTCGAGAAAAAAGACTTCATCGGCGGGCAGATCACCACCGCATCGAAAGCACCGCAGCGTGACCAGATCGCCGGCATCACCCGCTGGTTCCAGCTGGAACTGGCGCGGCTGAAAGTCGATCTGCGCCTGGGCACGGCGGCGGATGCCGACACCATCATGGACCTGCGTCCGGATGTGGTGGTACTGGCGGTCGGCGGTCATCCGTACCTTGAGCAGAACGAGCACTGGGGCGCGGCCGAAGGGCTGGTGGTCAGCAGCTGGGACGTGCTCGACGGCAAAGTTGCGCCGGGCAAGAACGTGCTGGTCTACGACACCATTTGCGAGTTCACCGGGATGTCGGTCGCCGACTTCCTCGCCGACAAGGGCAGCCAGGTCGAGATCGTCACCGACGACATCAAACCGGGCGTGGCCATCGGCGGCACGTCGTTCCCGACCTACTACCGCAGCATGTACCCGAAAGAAGTGATCATGACCGGCGACATGATGCTGGAGAAGGTCTACCGCGAAGGCGACAAGCTGATCGCGGTGCTGGAGAACGAATACACCGGCGCGAAAGAGGAGCGGGTGGTCGATCAGGTGGTCGTCGAAAACGGCGTACGCCCGGACGAGGAAATCTACTACGCCCTCAAGGACGGCTCGCGCAACAAGGGCCAGATCGACGTCGAAGCGCTGTTCGCGATCCAGCCGCAACCTTCGCTGAGCGAAGCGGGCGACGGCTACTTGCTGTTCCGCATCGGCGACTGCGTGGCGCAGCGTAATACCCACGCCGCGATCTATGACGCCCTGCGACTCTGCAAGGATTTCTAAGACACGTTAACTGATCGTTCCCACGCTCCGCGTGGGAATGATCATCGAACGCCGTGTTTCTCCAGGCTGTCTGGTGGGAGCTTCACCATGTTGAACACCCTTCTTCCAATCCTGTTGTTCGCCGCCATCGGCCTTGCGGTCCTCGGCGCGTTGCGGCGGATGAACATGTGGCGCCGGGGGCGGGCGGCGAAGGTCGATCTGCTCGGCGGTCTGCTGGCCATGCCCAAGCGCTACATGGTCGACCTGCACCACGTTGTGGCGCGGGACAAATACATTGCCAACACCCACGTCGCCACGGCGGGCGGTGCGGTGGCGTCGATCGTGCTGGCCATTCTGGTGCACGGTTTCGGCCTGCATAACCGCATCCTTGGCTACGCCTTGCTGCTGATGTCGGCGGTGATGTTTGTCGGCGCGATCTTCATGTACCTGCGCCGGGTCAATCCGCCTGCGCGTCTGTCGAAAGGCCCGTGGATGCGCCTGCCGAAAAGCCTGCTGGCGTTCTCGGCGTCGTTTTTCCTGGTGACCCTTCCGGTCGCCGGGATCCTGCCGGAAAACTTCGGCGGCTGGGTGCTCGCCGCCATCCTCGGTGTTGGCGTGCTGTGGGGCGTGTCGGAACTGTTCTTCGGCATGACCTGGGGTGGGCCGATGAAACACGCCTTTGCCGGTGCTCTGCACCTGGCCTGGCACCGTCGCCCGGAACGTTTCGGCGGCGGGCGCTCGACCGGTTTGAAGCCGCTGGACCTGAACAATCCCGATGCGCCGCTGGGCGTGGAAAAACCCAAGGATTTCACCTGGAACCAGTTGCTCGGTTTCGACGCCTGCGTGCAGTGCGGCAAGTGCGAAGCAGCGTGCCCGGCCTTCGCCGCCGGCCAGCCGCTGAACCCGAAAAAACTGATTCAGGACATGGTCGTCGGCCTCGCTGGCGGCACCGACGCGAAGTTCGCCGGCAGCCCGTATCCAGGCAAACCGATCGGCGAGCATGGCGGCAATCCGCACCAACCGATCGTCAACGGTCTGGTCGACGCAGAAACCCTGTGGTCGTGCACCACCTGCCGTGCCTGCGTCGAGGAGTGCCCGATGATGATTGAGCACGTCGATGCGATCGTCGACATGCGCCGGCATCTGACCCTGGAAAAAGGCGCGACGCCGAACAAGGGTGCCGAAGTTCTCGAGAACCTTATTGCAACCGACAACCCTGGCGGTTTCGCCCCGGGCGGGCGGATGAACTGGGCGGCGGATCTGAACCTCAATCTGCTCAGTGAGAAGAAATCCACCGACGTGCTGTTCTGGGTCGGCGACGGCGCCTTCGACATGCGCAACCAGCGCACCCTGCGCGCGTTCGTCAAAGTGCTGAAAGCGGCAAACATCGACTTCGCCGTGCTCGGTCTTGAGGAACGCGACAGCGGCGATGTGGCCCGCCGTCTCGGCGACGAAGCGACGTTCCAGTTGCTGGCCAAGCGCAACATCCAGACGTTGGGCAAATACAGCTTCAACCGCATCGTCACCTGCGATCCGCACAGTTTCCATGTGCTGAAAAACGAGTACGGCGCCTTCGATGGCAACTACCTGGTGCAGCACCACAGCACCTACATGGCCGAGATCATTCAGGCCGGCGCGCTCAACCTCGGTCAGCACAAAGGCAACAGCGTGACTTATCACGATCCGTGCTACCTGGGCCGCTACAACGGCGAGTACGAAGCGCCGCGCGAAGTGCTGCGAGCCCTCGGCATCGAAATCAAAGAGATGCAGCGTTCTGGCTTCCGCTCGCGCTGCTGCGGCGGTGGTGGCGGCGCGCCGATCACTGACATTCCGGGCAAGCAGCGCATCCCCGACATGCGCATGGAAGACATCCGCGAAACCGGCGCCGAACTGGTGGCGGTGGGTTGTCCACAGTGCACGGCGATGCTCGAAGGCGTGGTCGAACCGCGTCCGCTGATCAAGGACATCGCCGAACTGGTCGCCGACGCGTTGCTTGAGGACGCCGCGCCAAGCAAGCCTGCCACGCCGGCCAAACGTGAACCTGCGGAGGTGCACTGATGAGCGACATTATCCGCCGCGACCCGCGCGCCGAATGGATTGCCCGTAACCGTTTGCACCCGCTGCACGCGGCGATGCAACCGGCGCAACACAGCTGGATGGGGCCCAATGGCGTCATCCGCAAGAATCTGCACGGCATGGGTTTTATCGGCCCCAACGGCATCAAACGCATTGACCGCAGCGGCGCGCAGCAGGGTGGGGCGGTCAAACGCTCGGCTGCTGTTGAAGTGCAGTTGCCCCTGCATCAGGTACCGGCCCCGGCGTTCTACATCAGCGTGGTGCCGGATATGGTCGGCGGTCGCCTGAGCAGCCACGACCGCGATCTGCTCGGCCTCGCTCACCAACTGGCCGGCAGCGATGGTGCAGTGCTCGCCGTGGTGTTCGGCGAGCACAAGGAAAGCGCTTTCGAAACCGCGGGCGTTGATCGCTTGCTGGTGCTGGAAGGCGAGGAGTTCAGCGGTTATGCACCGGAGCAGCGGGTGCAGGGTTTGCGCGCTGTGGATAACCAATTCAACCCGCGTCACTGGTTGCTGCCGGACAGCCGCAGCGGTGGCGGCGAACTCGGCCGGCGCTTTGCTGCAGCCTTGGGCGAGCGCCCGGCCACGCGGGTCTGGCAGGTCAAGGATCAGGAGTGCATCGGCCGCGCCGGGGCCGGATTGCAAGACCTGGCGCGTCCAGTGGCGCGGTTGATTCTCGCCGCTGCCGAATGCGCAGAGCCGGTCAGCGAAACCCGTCACGAAGCGTTGCCAGTAGAGTTATCCACAAGCGTCGCGCGCAGCTTGTCGCGAATCGAAGATCTTGGTGCCGTGGCGGTGGATCCAGCAGCTATCCCGATGGCCGAAGCCGAGTTCATCTTCTCCGGCGGCAACGGCGTCAAGGACTGGCAGTTGTTTCACGAAACGGCAGCAGCCCTCGGCGCCACCGAAGGCGCTTCGCGGGTTGCAGTGGACGACGGCTTCATGGCGCGGGATCGCCAGGTTGGCGCGTCCGGCACCTGGGTCACCGCGCGGGTCTATGTCGCTGTGGGTATCTCTGGCGCGATCCAGCACCTGCAAGGCATTGGCGCTTGCGACAAGGTGGTGGCGATCAACCTCGATCCGGGTTGCGACATGATCAAGCGTGCCGACCTTTCGGTGATCGGCGAAAGCGCAGAGATTCTGCAAGCGTTGATCGAAGCGGTCGCGGCTTACCGCAACGAAGCCAAGCGCGATGCGGCTTAAGGAAACCCTATGAACACGAACGTTATCAGTCTGGTCTCAATCGGCGCTCACCCGACCTCAGGTCGGCCACGGCGCGCCGATCAGGATGCGCGCGCGGTGGAACTGGGCCTGCAACTGGCTGGGGATAACCTGCAAGTGCTGCACGCCGGTGATGTCGCCGAACCGGCCCTGCGTGCCTATCTAGGCATGGGCCTGGAACAGCTGCATGTGCTGGAACAACCCGCTGGCGCCGACGCCTTGCCGGCGCTGACCGCGTACCTGCGCGATGCCGGGGCGCAGGTGGTGCTGACCGGCAGTCAGGCGGAAACCGGTGAGGGTTCGGGGATGTTGCCGTTCCTGCTGGCCGAAGGTCTGGGCTGGCCGCTGGTGGTGGGCCTGGCGCAGGTCGAATCGATCAATGATGGTTCAGCGCTGGTCCTGCAAGCGTTGCCGCGCGGCCAGCGACGCCGCTTGAAGGTCAAACTGCCGTTTCTGGCCACTGTGGATAACGCCGCGCCGAAGCCTCGGCAGAGCGCGTATGGCCCGGCACGACGGGGCGAATTGGCCGCCGACGACGTTGAAGTGGTGGAGGACCAATTGTTGGCCGTCGCCACGCTGCAGCCGGCCAAACCACGGCCCAAGCGCTTGAAGGTGATCAAGGCCAAGAGCGGCGCCGACCGGATGAAGGCCGCGACGGCCAAGGCCAGTGGTGGCGGGGGGCAGGTGCTCAAAGGCGTTACCGCGCAGGCTGGGGCTGAAGCGATTCTGAAGTTGCTGATTGAAGAAGGCGTTGTCCGCTGAAAAGCCCCTCACCCTAGCCCTCTCCCAGAGGGAGAGGGGACCTACCGCGGCGAATTGGCCAAGTACACCGACCTGCGACATGGCGGTGGCCTTGGTCTGGCCAAGCCTGAGATCAATACAATGTTTCAGGTCGATGTAACCTCACTAGTCGACGCGGTCGGCCCCCTCTCCCTCTGGGAGAGGGTTGGGGTGAGGGGAAGCGGCTTACCCACATTCCCTGTTGGCGAATCTGTGGATAACGTGTTCGCCCTTCCGCGCACCCCACGCCATTCAAGCCTTCCAGCCATAAGATCAAAAAACGATCAGCGTAACTCACGGATTTCTCGGGCTTTTCCTTCGGTATAAATCGACAAGTTGCCCCCAATCTCTGTTGGCGCTTCTGTGGATAAGATGTTCGCTATCAGCTGTAGGCCATATGGACCGTGGCTTCCATTGGCTTGATCAATTATTGATCAAATGTGATCCCCGGGCGCCGAGAGCTGTTAAGGCGAACGGGTTTTCCCCAGTCATAGGTGTTTTCCACAGAAGAGTGAAAGTTGTCCCCGATCTCTGTTGGCGCTTCTGTGGATAACGTGTTCGCTACCCGCTGGAGGCCTTTGAAACCGTGGTCTGCATGGCGTTGATCAAAAAACGATCGATCGTTTTCAGAAACTGTGATTCAGAATAAGTCACGGTTTTTCTTTGCAAATCAGCAAGATATTTTTTGACTCATCCACAGTTACCCCCATTTGCTGTGGGCGGGTGTGTGGATAACTTGTTTGCGGAAGGCTGGAGGGCTTGGTGGGTCTGGGGTCGGGGGTGGTTGATCGGAAATTGATCAATGAGACTTGTGATGTAGGTCAGGACGCCTTCGCGAGCAGGCTCGCTCCCACAGGGGAATGCATTCCACCTGTAGGAGCTGCCGCAGGCTGCGATCTTTTGTTCTTGATCAGCCCTGGACCGGTACGCCTTTGAGGTAAGGCGCAGGCTCTGCCCCGAGGTTGTTCAACATCCGCTCGCTGTACCAATCGACGAAGTTGACCACGCCGAATTCATAGGTTTTGGAGTAAGGCCCCGGCTGGTAAGCGGTGGAGTTGATCCCGCGCTGGTTTTCCTCAGCCAGACGGCGGTCCTGATCGTTGGTCGCGTCCCACACCTGGCGCATGCGCTCGACGTCGTAATCGACACCTTCCACCGCATCCTTGTGCACCAGCCACTTGGTGGTGACCATGGTTTCCTGAGCGCTGATCGGCCACACGGTGAAGACGATGATGTGATCACCCATGCAGTGGTTCCACGAGTGCGGCAGGTGCAGGATGCGCATTGAGCCCAGGTCCGGGTTCTTGATGCGGCCCATCAGTTTCGCGCAGCCCTGTTTGCCGTCGAGGGTCATCGACACGGTGCCCTTGAGCAGCGGCATGCGCACGATGCGGTTGCGCAAGCCGAAACTGGCGTGAGCGTAAGGGATCTTTTCCGCTTCCCAGGCAGCGGCGGAAGCGGCGACGTGATCCTTGAATGCCTGATCGGCGCGCGGGTCGGTGACGTCGTCCCATTCCAGCAGGGTTTTCAACAGTTCCGGGTGCGACGCGTTGCAGTGGTAGCACTCGCGGTTGTTTTCCAGCACCAGTTTCCAGTTGGCCTTTTCCATCAAGGTGGTGGTGATCGCCACCTTGGTGTTCTCCATGTCGTACGGTTCCATGTAATGGTTAAGCGTCGACAGGAAGTCATCGATGGCCGGCGGATTCTCCGCCAGGCTGATGAAAATGTAGCCGCCAGCGGTTTTCACGTTCACCGGTTTCAGGCCGTACTGATTCATGTCGAAGTCGGCGCCCATCTCGGTGCCGGCGAACAGCAGGCGCCCGTCCAGTTCGTAGGTCCACTGGTGGTAATGGCAGACCAGTTTGGCGACCTTGCCTTTTTCACTGGTGCACAGGCGCGAGCCACGGTGGCGGCAGACGTTGTGGAACGCGTGCACCACGCCCTCGGCGCCGCGAATGACGATGATCGGGTTCTTGCCGACCTGCAGGGTCAGGTAGTTGCCCTTGGCCGGGATCTCGCAGGTCATGCCGGCGATCAACCATTCCTTCTGGAAGATCTCCTGCATATCGATATCGAACAGGCGCTCGTCGCTGTAGAACGGCTGTGGCAGGGAAAAAGTGCGCTCGCGCTCCTGGAGCATTTGTGCGGTGGCCTTGCGTGCGGGTTCCAGCGGATCGCCCAGGCTGATTTTTGCGGTGACGTCCATCGATGTAATCCTCATGGCCCTCTGCGTGGCCGGCGAAAGTGGCTGATCAGGTGTGCTGCAAAACGGTTGCTACGCAAGGTGTAAAGAAGTCGTCTTGTGTTGGGGCGAGTGTGGGGCCGGCGCTGGGGAGAACCTTATCCATGCGCGACATGGCGCAATCTGTTCCCGACGCGCAAGCCCCGGTGTTCAAGGGCTGGTCGCGATAAGTATGTCAATGTCGCGGATAGGTAAACGCACGGTCTGCGCTATACGCAGAATCGCCGACAAGAGGCCGACAGTCGGCCGTGGAGAACAGCATGTCCAACAGCTTCCTGAATCCGGTCACCACCCAGACCTGGGCCAATGGCCGACACATTGTCCGTTGCGTCAAAGTCATCCAGGAAACCTGGGATGTGCGCACCTTCTGCTTTATGGCCGACCAGCCGATCCTGTTCTTCTTCAAGCCGGGGCAGTTCGTCACCCTGGAGCTGGAAATCGAAGGCCAGCCGATCATGCGCTCGTACACGATTTCCAGCTCGCCGTCGGTGCCGTACAGCTTTTCGGTGACGATCAAACGCGTGCCGGGCGGCAAGGTCTCGAACTGGTTGCACGACACTTTGCATGAAGGTCAGGAGCTGGCGGTGCACGGCCCGGTCGGGCTGTTCAACGCGATCGACTTCCCGAGCCCGAAGGTTCTGTATTTGAGCGGCGGCGTCGGCATCACGCCGTGCATGTCGATGGCGCGCTGGTTCTACGACACCAACGCCAACGTCGACATGACGTTCGTGCACAGCGCGCGCTCGCCGAAAGACATCATTTACCACCGCGAGCTTGAGCACATGGCGTCGCGGATCGACAACTTCAGCCTGCACCTGATCTGCGAAAAACACGGCCTCGGTGAGCCATGGGCCGGTTATCGCGGTTATCTGAATCACAAGATGCTCGAACTGATGGTCCCGGATTTCCTCGAGCGCGAAGTGTTCTGCTGCGGCCCGACGCCGTACATGACCGCGGTCAAACGCCTGCTGGAAGCGGCCGGCTACGACATGTCGCGCTATCACGAAGAATCCTTCGGCGCCACGCCACCCGAGGCCCGCGCCGACGCGGTGGAACAGGCCGAACAAGCCGCCGATGCACCGGAAATCGACGCCGCGGATCTGCATCAGGTCGAATTCACCGCCTCCGGCAAAAGCATTCGCGTCGGCCCGGGCGAAACCGTCCACGCAGCCGCCGCCAAGCTCGGTCTGATGATCCCGAAAGCCTGCGGCATGGGCATTTGCGGGACATGCAAGGTGATGAAACTGGGCGGCGAAGTGGAGATGGAGCACAACGGCGGGATTACCGAGGATGACGAGGCGGAAGGATTTATCCTGTCGTGCTGCAGCGTGCCGAAGGGGGATGTGCGGATTGAGTTCTGAGGCTTTTATGATCGTTCCCACGCTCCGCGTGGGAATGCCGCCCGGGACGCTCCGCGTCCCCTTTCAATACCAGCGCTGAACCTCGATCAGTCCCTCAGTTCCCGCGTAGTCCCTGGCACTCGAATAACGCCAATGCTCCGGTAAATCCACATATCCGCGTTTCACCGGGTTGTTGTGGATGTATTCAAGTTTCTGGCGCATCACCGATTCGCTGTAGACCATTTCCGCGTGCGTGCCTTCTTGCCACAGTTGATACACCCGGTCCTGCTTATGCGCGCGTTTGCTGAAGCGCAGGCGCTGCAAGGCTTTGTCGGCGCCTTTTGTTTGCAAGTCATTGATGATTTGTCGCGCGGTGAAGGACTTGAACTGGCTGAGGCATTTGCTCAGATCGGGTGCTTGGGCGACGAAGTGCAGGTGGTTTTCCAAAATCACGTAGCCGTATAGCTTCAGGTCATGATGAGCCTGTTGATATCGCCAGCAGTTGAGCAGGTGCTCAACGATGTACGGGCGGATGAACAGCGGCAACCACTCCATCACGGTGCAGGTCAGGAAATGCGGTTTGTCGGCTTCGGTAATCGTATAGCGGCTGCGGCCCATGGGATTCTTCCTTGAATCTTGCGGTGCGACGGAGATGGAACGCGGAGCGTCCCGAGATGCATTACCACGCGGAGCGTGGGAACGATCATGGTGGGCAGATGTGGAGATAAAGATCGTTCCCACGCTCTGCGTGGGAATGCAGCCACTGACGCTCCGCGTCATAGCGGTCTTGACCTTGTCGATAATGGTGAGGCTGGAACGCGGAGCGTCCCTGGAGGCGTTACCACGCGGAGCGTGGGAACGATCATGGTGGGCAGATGTGGAGATAAAGATCGTTCCCACGCTCTGCGTGGGAATGCAGCCACTGACGCTCCGCGTCATAGCGGTCTTGACCTTGTCGATAATGGTGAGGCTGGAACGCGGAGCGTCCCTGGAGGCGTTACCACGCGGAGCGTGGGAACGATCATGGTGGGCAGATGTGGAGATAAAGATCGTTCCCACGCTCTGCGTGGGAATGCAGCCACTGACGCTCTGCGTCATAGCGGTCTTGACCTTGTCGATAATGGTGAAGCTGGAACGCGGAGCGTCCCGGTAGGCGTTACCACGCGGAGCGTGGGAACGATCAGGGTGGGGCAGATGTGGAGATAAAGATCGTTCCCACGCTCTGCGT
>NZ_JBEOPW010000026.1:0-47296 GCF_040310465.1 Pseudomonas sp. H26/SER47-MNA-CIBAN-0231
GTGAGCACAAAAGCAAACGCCCCGAACAAGTCGGGGCGTTTGCTGGAACCGCCGTCAGTGCGTTTTCACACAGTCTGCGATCCGGCGGGTTTTTTTATGCCAGCAGAAAAGGTCGCCGCACTACATATGTACCGCCACCGACCCTGCCCTGCCTTTGATACTCGCCGCTCGATGCTTATCAGCCGCCAGGGAGGCGCAGATGAACGACACACCGGTACATGAACAGACGCTGATCCACAATCTCATCGCAGAATTGACCGCCGTACCGGTGGTCACCGCCGCCACGCCGGCGCGCACGCTGGAGGTTCCTCGTCCATGCCTGCTGCGCGAATGGATGGAGCTTTACTGGACCGCCCTCGAACGCCCTGAGTTTCTCGACTGGGCCAGTGGCTTTCACATCGACCTGGATACCTTGCAAATCAAAGGCGACATTCTGCAAGCGCGCACACCAGCGAATGGCACCTCCGACGTACGCACCTTCACCCTGGAGGACGACTCTGGCTGGTGGCAGGTGGCGCCGATGCTGCAATCGATTTCCCAACGCATCGACCCTGCCGGGTTGGGCCTGCCTTATATCGGCGGCAAGTCCGCCAACCCGCTGTATCGCTTTCCACGGCAAGTGGTGCTGGCGTTCTACGGTTACCCGGAACCGCAAAACCAGATTCAGGCCCGCGTCATCCTCACCGAACTGAAGAAAAGCGGGCTGGCTGCCATCGATGAAAACGGCCACAGCACGTCGGCTGTGGTGAAGGAACGCAACGCGCAACTGGAGGATTTCAGGGCGATCGCCGATCGAATCGATGCGGTGTTGCTGGCGAGCGATCCGTTCGAGCAACGAGGCTTTCTCGATACGCCGGTAACGCTTGCTTCGGCGTCTGTTTCCGCTCCTGTCAGAGGCCCGCGCCTGAAATTGGGCGAGCTGCTGCGTCGCTATGAATTTGCGCTGCCGGAAGATGCGGGACAAGCCAGAGCGCTTGCGCAACGCCTGCGACAGCACAGTTGGCCTGAGCTGCCCTACGTCAGTGATTACGTGCAGACCGGCACCCCCATCCGCAGCTATCGCGAAGACTTCGGCGATCTGGAGGACGCCCGGCATATTGTGCGACGCCTGGAAGTTTTGAGCTGGAACAAGGCACCCAAAGCCAGAATCGATTACGAGGAATTCAGCGAGCCCCATCCGCATTCCACGCTCGCGGTGCAGATGGCGCTGGGCCAGGAGCGCTTGCAGATATTCAGCTCCAATGCGGATTTTCAAGCCATCTTGCAACAGCACGGGTTACCCGCCGACAGTCAATTGCTGGTGACCGAGTCCGGCCATGTCGGCACGGCCAGCGCCAAAGGCTGGGTCAACCTGACGACTGAGGTGGAAAAACATTCCGATCTGAAACTTCATCGCGACCAGCTTAAAGCTCAGGCAGGCGAAGCCGGCGGCGCCCTGCGCTCGAGCGGTAAAGTCACCCTCGGGCAGATGTTGCGTTTCTACGAGCTACCGTTGCCAAAAACTGTCGAGCAAGCCCTCTCCCTGGCGAAATGGGACAAGATCAATCTGCACATGCGTCCCGGGCACATGAATCAGTGGTATCTGCTGGGTCAACCCTGGACGAAGACCGAGCGGTTCACCGCGCAGCAACGTCAGAGCATCATCGACACCACCCAGGCTTTTTTGCCCGAAGACTCGCCGCCACTGATCGACTACCTCAGTGAAGGGGTCGACACCGATCTGCCGCTCAATACCCTCAAGGCAAAAGCCGACTACCTGATCAGTCGTATCCTGATCACGTCGCGCGCACGGACGCTGGGCAATCAGTTGGTGAAGAACCTCGGAGCGCCGTCTCACAAAAAACGCCTTCTGGCCACCAACCGCGAACGGCTGTTGCTCGCTGCATTGATTCTCAACCTGGAACCGAGCGCCGGTGAGGATATAAACCGAATCGTCGCCCAGCGCCTGGAGGGCAGTGATTTCTGGGGCGACAGTTATGACGAAGTGCGCCGGTTCATCGACCGGCAACCCCAACTCGCACTGGTCAAGAACAAGACATTGGCGACCCACCTGTTATTGTCCGGCATCTCGCCGGAGTTTCTCCTCCGGGGCATTCCTCGATCACTGCCTTATATGAGTTGCCTGCGCTGGGTGAGGCTGAAACAGGTCGTGCTGTATATCGAAAGACGCCTGCCGGGCGCGGCGCGCTTGATGACCTACGAGCAATTGCGCGAGCTGACGAAAGGCCCGGCGCCGGCTGATTTCTACAAGTTTCTGCGCGAGGAGCCGTGTGCCTCGGTCGTAGTGGACTGGGCGGTTGCACGAGGGCTGATCCAGCGCGATGCCGATTTTCAAGTCACGGTCTATGACGCCGGCACGCTCAAGCAAGCCGATCTGCTCTTTCGCAACCACAATCGTCTGATTTACGATTTTTACCGCCGGGCCTTCCTGTCGTCACCGCCCACCCCCGCCACTATTGCCCTCGCGGATCTGCGCAAGATCTTCGCTGATTCCCCTCACCTGACAGAGAAGGCACTGTTTGTTCCAGCCTCGGACGCTGATACAACCGGACCACATTATTCCCTGAGCCAATTACACATCGCCGGCAAGCTAACGGGTGACATGCAGGGATGGCAATCGAGCAATGCACAATTGCAACTGCCATCGATGATTGCCTCGCTGCCCAGACTGAACAACGTGGCAAGCGCTTTTCATGCAACGCTGGCGGCGCGCCTCAAGCATATGAAGGACGCGCATGTCGCGATTCTCAAGGAAGCATTCTGCCGGTTGCCGTTGGCGCAACGGCTCGACCTCGAAGACAACACGCTGGAATTGCTCGCCCTGCGGCCAGTATCGGCAGCCACGGACAAACTTGCCAAGGCCGGCACGGCGCCGTTTGGCATATTGGCACTGCTGCATGGGCGGCCAACCAGAGTCTTCGAGATTTTCACCAGCAGAGATGAAGTGGTGCTGCGTCGCGATATCGACATTGCATTACTCAAACCCTCGGTGGCGAAAGAAGCGGCGAAAACGCTGCCCCTCGACGCCGAAGCCTATAAAAACGGCTCGCAGCCTCGCTTGAACGCCACCTGCAAGGCGTTCATTACTCGCCTCGATATTGAGGGCGCACCACTGGCGCAACAGGCACGCACCGCCGTGCCCGATACCTTCGCCTCCAACACAGTCAACGCCATTGCCAGCACCGCCGTCCGGCATCTGTTCGATGCTTATGAAGCGAAAGCCTTGCAAGACGCGTTGCGCATGCCCGAACTCGAGGATGCCGCGGCCAGTCACGAGAAGTGGCTGGCGTTCTACCAGAAGCTGAGCCCGCCCAAGCGCTGAGCACTGGCGAATCCGGCGATGAATCGGCTGACGCCTTCGCGAGCAGGCTCGCTCCCACAGAGATGGTGCTGAACTGAAAAATCCTCCGCGCCATCGAAACCTGTGGGAGCGAGCCTGCTCGCGAAGACATTCGACCAGCCAGCATCAAATTGCCTGACCCACCGCCATCGCGAGCAAGCCCGCTCCCACGGGATTCAAGGGAGTCTGTGGGAGCTGGCTCGCCCGCGATGGTGCCGGTGCTAACAGCCTTTCAGAGCTTGCTTGTGCGCATACATCGCGCCATCCGCATCGGCGAGCAGCCGATCAACGGTTTCGTGGCGCGTGGGGTCGTATTCGATCTGGCCGACGCTGAAACGAATCGCGTAACCACGGTGCAGCGTGGCGTTGCGCTCTTCGAGGATTTCCTTGAGCCGCGCCATGATCCGCGTGGTTTCAACGTGGCTGGAGCCAGTCAGCAATGCGACGAACTCATCGCCGCCCAGGCGTCCGACCACGTCGCTTTCGCGAAAGGCAATGCGCAGCACATCGGCGAAGGTCTTCAGCGCACTGTCGCCTTCGGCATGGCCGTACAGATCGTTGATCTGCTTGAAGTCGTTGAGGTCGAAAAACAGTAGCGTCGCCGGCCGGTTCAAGCGCGCGCACGCATCCAGTGCATGCTGGGCCAGTTGCTTGAAACCACGGCGATTGGACAACAGCGTCAACTCATCCATGCTCGCCATCTGCACCGCCATCAACTCTTGCTCGGCCATCTCCGCGAGGTCACGCAGCAGCGCGCGCTCTTCGTCATCAAGATGGCGAGGTTTGGTATCAATCAGGCATAAGGTGCCCATTTTGTTACCGTCCGGCACGGTCAGTGGGTACCCGGCGTAAAAGCGAATATTCGGCGCACCGGTAACCAGCGGATTGTCATGGAAGCGCAGATCTTCCAGCGCATCGGGCACCAGCATCAGCTCGTTCTGCAGAATCGCATGACCGCAGAACGAGACATCGCGGGACGTCTCGCTGACATCCAGACCCACACAGGACTTGAACCACTGGCGATCCGTGTCGACCAGCGTGACCAGGGCGATCGGCACGTTGAACAAGCGCTTGGCCAGCCGCGTCAGACGATCGAAGCGCTCCTCCGGCGCCGAGTCGAGGTTGAGGCCATGCAGCGCGTCGATACGTGCAGCTTCATTGGCAGGTTTTCCGGGCACCAGCATGCGCACACTCCGTAGACAGTCATGCGTTCAGCGTAGCGCTTAATCGTCGGGGCATCACATTTGCGCCACCGGACACGGCCCGCCGGCATCGGCCCAGAGTTTGAATTGCGCGACGAAAATATCGTGCGGCACTGGCACCGGTGCGCGCCCTGCCCCGGGATTCCAGCCCCAGAGCACCAGTTTGTCTTCGCTGACGTGTTTTAACAGCGCGGCGAAATCCCGGTCGCCATTGCTCGCGCGGTCCTTGATCATCGCGCAGAGCTTGTCCGAGGGCAGGCCGATCCAGGCCATTTTGTGCGCCGCCGGCGGCAGGCTCCAGTGCGGCGCACCCGGCGGCGCGTGAGGGCCGTAACTGGCCGGCGGGTTGCTTTCGGCGTGGCAGGTCGCGCAAGGCAAACCGGCGGCGCCCTTGCCGTCCATGCCGCGCACCACGCTCATCGCGTGGGGGATGCCGGCGGCGAACTGCAACGGCGAATCGCCGGGAATGTGGCAATTCTGGCAGCGCGGGCTCTGAAAGACTTTCTGCACCGTGCCAAAGGCTTTCAGAGCTTCCTGATCCTCGGCAAACAGGTCCGAGGCGTAGCCACCGAGACCGAGCAACACGACGGTGCCCAACACAAGATGTCGTTTCATCTCACACCCCCGACAGTTGCAGCGGCAGTTCGCGCAGGCGTTGCCCGGTCAAGGCGAACACGGCGTTGGCCACGGCCGGCGCGGTCGGTGGCACACCGGGCTCACCGATGCCGCCGGGTTTCTCGCTGCTGGGGACGATATGCACTTCCACCACCGGCATTTCGTTGAGCCGCAACACCTGATAATCGTGATAGTTGGACTGCACGACGCCGCCGTCCTTGACGGTGAGTTTGCTGTGCAAGGCCATGCCGAGACCGAAGGTGATGCACGATTCCATCTGCGCGGCGATGCTCTGCGGATTCACTGCAATGCCGCAGTCCACCGCGCAGACCACCCGATGCACGCGGATCGCCAGATTGTCCTGAGAAACCTCCGCCACTTGCGCCACGTAGCTGCCGAACGACTCGTGCACCGCCACGCCCAGAGCATGCCCGTCCGGCAACGGCGCGCCCCAGTTGGCCTTCTCCACCGCCAGATTGAGCACGCCAAGGTGGCGCGGGTGCGCCTTTAGCAACGTTCGCCGGTACTCCACCGGATCCTTGCCCGCCGCCGTCGCCAGTTCATCGATCAGCGATTCCATGACGAAACCCGTGTGGGTATGGCCCACCGAACGCAGCCACAACACATTGATGCCGGTCTGCGGCGAATGCAGGTCGACCTGATGATGAGGCAGATCCTTGATGTACGGACTGTCGGCCACGCCCTCGACCGAGGTGGCATCGATGCCGTTCTTGACCATCGTCGCCTCAAGCATCGTCCCGGCCATGATCGACTGGCCGACCAGCATATGCTGCCAGCTCATCGGCAAACCATCAGCGCCCAGTCCGACCTGCGCCTTGTGCAGGTACATCGAGCGGTAGTAGCCGCCGCGAATGTCATCTTCGCGCGCCCACACGGTTTTCACCGGCAGGCCCGCCGCTTTCGCCACTTGCACGGCTTCGGCGACGAAATCCGAAGTCGGATTGGCGCGGCGACCGAAACCACCGCCGAGGAATTCGGTGTGTATCTCGACCTGTTCGGGCTTGAGCCCGGTAATCTTGCTGGCGACCATTTGGTCCAGCGTCTGAAATTGCGTGCCAGTCCAGATCTCGCATTTGCCGGCGCTGATTTTCACCGTGCAATTGAGCGGTTCCATCGGCGCGTGGGCCAGATACGGCACGCTGTATTCGACCTCGATTTTCTTCGCGGATTTGCCGAAATTGGCCTTGGCGTCCCCCGCCTGCGTAGCGGAAGTGCCCGGCGTCGCCGCCAGTTTGCGGAAACTCTCCAGCAGTTTTTCACTGCTCATGTCGGCCAGCGGCCCAAGATCCCAGTCAACCTTGAGCGCATCACGGCCCAGCTTCGCCGCCCAGAAATGCTCGGCCACCACCGCCACGCCGCTGGGCACCTGCACCACCTTGTGCACGCCGGGAATCGCCAGCGCTGCGGCGCCTTCGAAGGATTTCACCGTGGCACCGAACACCGGGGCGCGGGCGACCATCGCGGTCATCAGGCCCTCGAACTGCACGTCCATGCCGAACCTGGCGCGGCCGGTGATCTTTTCCGGGGTGTCGAGGCGCTTGGTCGGTTTGCCGATGACTTTCCAGTCCTTGGCTTCCTTGAAGGTAATGGTTTTCGGATCCGGCACCGGCAGTTGCCCGGCGGCATCGGCCAGTTCGCCGTAGGTCGCGCGTTGGTCTCCGGCGATGACCACGCCGGACTCCGTGCGAATCGCCGAGGGCGCGACGTCGAAACGTTTCGCCGCCGCTTCCACCAGCATCTGCCGCGCCGTCGCTCCGGCGAGTCGATAACGGTCGAATTCCATCCAGGTCGAGGTCGAGCCACCGGTGATCTGCATGCCGCCAAATGCCGGCAAGCCGTAATCGGCCGCCGAGGCTGGCGAGTGCTCAACGCGGATTTTCGACCAGTCGGCGTCCAGTTCTTCGGCGATCAGCATGGTCAGGCCGGTCCAGATGCCCTGGCCCATTTCCGAATGGCCGAGCAGCACGGTGACGCTGTTGTCCGCCGCGATGCGCAGGAACGCGTTGGGCGCGAAGGTCTTGTTCTGATTTTCTGCCGCGCGGGCAAAGCGATTGGCCCCGGGCACCACGAACGCCACCATCAAGCCGCCGCTTAACAGTGCGCTGCCCTTGAGAAACCCGCGACGCGATACGGGACTGTTCATCGTTCCTCTCCCAGAGAATGACTCAGCCGATTTCGGCGGCGCGTTTGACCGCAGCGCGTATGCGCGGATAGGTGCCGCAGCGGCAGATATTGCCGGAGAGCGCCTGATCGATATCGCTGTCGGTGGGCTTGGGAATTTTCGCCAGCAACGCGGCGGCGGACATGATCTGCCCGGACTGACAGTAACCGCACTGCACCACGTCCAGCTCGGCCCAGGCCTGCTGCACCGGGTGCGAGCCATCACTGGACAAGCCCTCGATGGTGAGGATTTTCTGCCCGTGGGCGACCGCAGTCGCCGGGGTGATACAGGAACGTAATGGCGCGCCGTCGACGTGAACGGTGCAGGCGCCGCACTGGGCCATGCCACAACCGAACTTGGTCCCGGTCAGGTGCGCGACGTCGCGCAGAACCCAGAGCAGCGGCATGTCGGCGGGGACATCGAGCTCCTGATCCTTGCCATTGATATTCAGGGTCAGCATCGGCGGATTTCCTCAGGCTCACGGTGGTGCGAAGGGACGTCGCTGTGATCGCAAAAACCTACGGACGCCCGCGCTTATCCCTTTCAGCAAAGCCTAATTTGCGCTTGAAGCCAGACGTTGTGACCAGCGGTCATGCAGACCCCGGCATTGCTCCTACAGTTGATAACGGCTCGCACTGAGTCGTCGTACCTCTGCGCAAACGGTCCGCGTACATCGCGGTTGTCCATCACAGGTCAGGAGTAACGAATATGGGCTTTGTCACCACTCGAGACGGCGTCGATATCTTCTACAAGGACTGGGGCCCGCGCGACGCGCCGGTGATCCACTTCCACCACGGCTGGCCGCTCAGTTCCGATGACTGGGATGCGCAGATGCTGTTCTTTCTCGCGCAGGGCTTTCGGGTGATTGCCCATGATCGACGTGGACACGGGCGCTCCAGCCAGGTCTGGGATGGCCACGACATGGACCATTACGCCGACGATGTGCTGGCGGTGGTCAATCATCTGGGTACGAGCAACGTGGTGCATGTCGGCCATTCCACCGGCGGCGGCGAAGTGATCCATTACATCGCCCGACATGGTCAGGACAAGGTCAGCAAAGCCGTCTTGATCAGCGCCGTGCCACCGTTGATGGTGCAGACCGAAAGCAACCCCGGCGGTTTGCCGAAATCGGTGTTCGATGGCTTTCAAGCGCAGTTGGCGGCGAATCGCGCGCAGTTCTATCGCGATGTGCCGAGCGGACCTTTCTACGGCTATAACCGCCCGGGCGCCGAGCCGGCGGAAGGGATCATCGCCAACTGGTGGCGCCAGGGCATGATCGGCGGCGCCAAGGCGCATTACGACGGCATCGTCGCGTTCTCGCAGACCGACTTCACCGAAGACCTGAAAAAAGTCACCGTGCCGGTGCTGGTCATGCACGGCGAGGATGACCAGATCGTGCCCTACACCAACTCCGGACCGTTATCGGCGAAACTGCTGCCCAACGGCACGCTGAAGTCGTATCCCGGCTTCCCGCATGGCATGCCGACGACGCAGGCTGAAACCATCAATGCGGATTTGTTGGCGTTTATTCGCGGCTGACAGAGCTGAGGATGTACCCATAGCAGCGGATACCACAAAACAAATTGTGGGAGCGAGCCTGCTCGCGAAAGCGTTCGTTCAGCCACTTACGTATTGACTGACCCAACGCCTTCGCGAGCAGGCTCGCTCCCACAGTTGAAATTGGGTATATCCGCCAGAGACCAGTCGGCTGGAAGGCCGCCATCACTGGCAAGCCAGCTCCCACAGGGGTCAAGGTAGATCCGCTATTCATTCGTATCTTTGAGATAGCTATCGCGAGCAGACTCGCCCCCACAGAAATCGCAAGCGTGCTGAAGGCTGAATCAATCCCCTACCCCTCTGCCCGCCCTTTGCCTTCACGATCACCACGGTAATGCCTGGCCAGCGGAAAATCCGGCAGCCACGATTCACGCCGCACAATCCAGCTCTCATAGGTCGGCTTCAACTGATCCGGCGCATCCAGCGCGCCGAGGTTCACCTCGACCTCATCACCACTGCGGTTGAACACCGAAGAACCACAGCGCGGACAAAAGTGCCGCCCCTGGTACTCATGGGTTTCGCCGGTAATCGTCACCGCGTCTGCAGGAAAAATCGCCGAGGCATGAAACAGCGCACCGTGGACGTTGCGACAGTCCAGGCAATGGCACAGCCCGACCCGGTAAGGCTCGCCAGAGGCTTGAAAACGCACATCGCCGCACAGGCATCCGCCGGTAAATGCAGTCATGGTTCAGCTCCATCGCGCTCGTGGTGTCACGCCCCCAGAGCCTATAACAGTCGGTGCTGCAATGCAGGCGATGTTTCAGATGAAAAAGCTTGATGTGGCGACACTGCAACGGGCATTCGCTGGCCAGAGCTAATACACTCAGGGCGCTGACCTGCCGGGACGATCACGATGAAACACGCCACAGCGAAAAACCCCGAGAAAGCCCCGCGCTTCTGGCGCGACGACGCCCTGCCCTTCATCGAGGCGCGGGCCATCGCGGATGGGCGTGAAGTCTGTTATGCGCGGCATTCCCATGCGCACTTTTCCATCGGCGCAATCACCGCCGGGCGCAGTACCTATGTGCATGAGCAAGCGCAGTATGAAGTGGCGGCCGGCACCGTGGTGCTGATGAATCCCGGCGATGTGCACGCCTGCAATCCGATCGATGATCAGCCTTGGTCGTATGTGATGTTGTATGTCGAAACGCCGTGGCTGACGGATTTGCAGCATCAACTGGGGTTTGCCGGGGAGCTGGAATTCCGGCGATTTTCCGACACGCATCTGGCTGATGCCGAGCTGTTCGGCAAGTTGATGGGGTTGTATGAGGTTCTGCTCGACGACCAGTTGGAGGCGCTGGCGAAACACAGCGCAGCGGTTGAGTTTTTCAGTGATTTGCAGGGGCGCCTGAATCCGGCGGACGAGCCCGTTGCCGAGCCGAATTTCAAGCTGGAGCGCGCCGCTGATTTCATCCGTGGACATTGCACCGAAGTGCTGAGCCTCGAGGCAATTTGCGCGGCGGCGCAGCTATCGCCGTCATACCTGATTCGTGCGTTCAGGCAGCGTTACGGGATGACGCCCCATGCCTTCCTGGTCAACCAGCGCATCCAGTTCGCCCGCGAGCGCTTGCGCAGTGGCCAGTTGATTGCCGATGTCGCGCTCCAGGCCGGGTTTGCCGATCAGGCGCATTTTCAGCGAGCGTTCAAACAACATCTGGCGGCAACGCCGGGGCAGTATCGCGGCTGACTTTTATCTCCCGTACATGCAAACCCCTGCACTCGTCAGCTCCTACAGCAAATCAGGTGATCAGCAGATAACCCGCACTCACCGCCAGCAACAACGCCATCAACCGGTTGAACCAGCGCATCCCCGCTGCATTGCTCAGATACCCGCGCAAAAACGTCCCGGCATACGCCCAGCAGCCCACCGACACATAGCAGATCACCAGATACACCGCCGCAAATTGCCAGACCAGCCGCGCCTCGCCGTCGGCGACAAATGCGCCCATTCCGGCCACGCATGCCAGCCAGGCCTTGGGGTTGAGCCATTGCATCACCGCGCCATAGAGCATCGACGGCGCGCGGCCGGATTCGCTGGTGTTCAACTGGCCGTCATCGCTGGCCAGTTTCCAGGCCATGAACAACAGAAACGCCACCCCGGCCCATTGCACCACGCGGGTCATGAATGGCCACAACTGCAAGACCTCATGCAGGCCCAGGCCCATCAGCACCAGCAACAGCACAAAACCCAGCGTCGCCCCGGCGACATGCCGTTGGCTGGCGCGGAAACCGTACTGCGCGCCTGAACTCAAGGCGACGATATTGACCGGCCCGGGGGTGATGGATGCGGCGAGGGCAAACGCCGCCATGGAAAGAATCAGACTCATTGCACACCTGCTTCAAACGAGGAACGAGGTGGCTACGGTAGCGAGCGGGGGATTTGCGGTATTGAAGAAAATGACCCTGAGGCTGCGAATCTGATCGTTCCCACGCTCTGCGTGGGAATGCAGCCCGGGACGCTCTGCGTCCCATTCAGAGCGTGGGAACGATCGAAACCTACAAGGGGCACTCAGGCCAGGCGCGGCACGGTGAAGCGGAATTCGCTGCCCTGCCCCGGCTCGCTCTCGGCGACGATCTGTCCGCCGTGGGCTTCGACGATGCCTTGGGTGATGTACAAACCCAGGCCCGTTCCGGTCGGGTTGCCTTCCTTCATCGTCCAATAACGATCAAACACATGCGGCAAGTGCTCCTTGGGAATGCCTTCGCCACTGTCACGCACGATAAACACGATCTCGTCGCCCACCGATTTAGCGTGTACGCCGACGGTGCCCATGCGCGGGGTGAATTTGATGGCGTTGCCGACCAGGTTCGACAGCACCTGAAACAGCCGCTCGGGGTCGGCGTGGATGCGCAGGTCAGGATCGGCCTGGAAGGAAATGCTGATATCCTTGTCATGGGCCAGAGGCGACAGCAACGCTTGGGCCTCTTCAAAGATGTGCCCGACCACCAGCGCCTGCGGGGTGATGGAGTAACGTCCGGCATCGATTTTCGAGGTATCGAGCAGGTCCTCCAGCAGCGTATTCATCCGCGCCGTGGCCTGCTGCATGGTGTCGATCGCCGTGGAAATCCGCCGCGAAGTGTGCGCGCCCTCCGAGCTAAAGGCTTTCTGCATCATGCCGCAGAGCATGGAAATCACCGTCATCGGGTTGCGCAGGTCATGGGAAACCACCGCTACCAGATCATCGCGCGCCTGCACCGCCTCCTGTTCACGACGTACCTGACGGGCCAGATCGTTTTCCAGCGCCGAACGGCGCAGATCGTTGGCGGCGAACCGGTCACCGTGGCTCCACTTGGTGGAGATCCCGGCCATCTCGACTTTCCAGATTTCGAACGAGGTACGCGGACGCAGGCGCATCCCGGCGTCGGAGTTTTCCAGATCCAGCGGCTTGCGCGGGTCACCGCTCCAATTGATGTTTTCCTTCACTTCCGGACGGAACCACAGCACGCCGTTGTCCACCGGTTTCGGCAGGCTCATGGCAAGCACACCACTGGCTACCGACTGATACTGCGCCGCCGGCGGGTAAACGCTGGACAGGTGATGGCTGGCAAACACCGGCTCGCCGCGCGCCTGCAACCACTTGTGCAATGCACGGATCGCTTCCGGCTCGGGGCAGTTGCCATAACGGTGCAATTGCTTGTCTTCGATGATCGCGATGCCGCCGGCATTGACCAGCGCCATCAGCGTTGCTGGCTGCTGGGCAAGGCCGTCGAAAACGTTTTGCGGCGAATCGACCATCGCCTGATTGAGCCGCGCCAGCGCTTCGACCTTCTCTTCACGCTGGCGGGTCAGTTCAAGGGTTTCCATGGCACTGATCTGCAGCGACAGAACCTGGCCGATGGTCTGACAAGCCATGCGCAATTCATGCGGCACGTGCAGCGGCTGGCGATTGCCGCAGCTGATCAGGCCCCAGAGCTTGTCGCCCTTGAGCAGGGAAATGCTCATCGACGAGAGCACGCCCATGTTCTTCATGTACTGGCAGTGAATCGGCGAGACGCTGCGCAGCGTGGCGAAACTGAGGTCCAGCGGCGTCTGCGTGTCCGGGCGCAGCTTCGGCACCAGTGGCACCGGCTGATAATCGGCGTTGGGGATGATCCGCAGCCAATTGGTGCGGTACAGCTCGCGCGCCTGCTCGGGAATGTCCGAAGCAGGGAAAAACAGACCGTTGAACACTTCCATCGACGGATCGGACGCTTCGGCGATGACCTGACCGTGGCCCTCTTCCTCGAAACGATAGATCAGCACCCGGTCGTAACCGGTCATCGCCTGGATTTCCTTGACGCTGATGTCGTACAGGGCCTGCAGCGTGGTCGCCGCTTGCAGGCGCTGGAGCATGCGACCCAAGTGAGTGCTGACCCCGGCGACGTTGCGCGGCTGGAAATTCTTCACATGAATTTCCAGCTCGAGAATCAGCACGCCCTGATGGCGGTGCAGCAAACCTTCGAATTCAGTGCCGTTGAGCTCGAATCGCAGCGGCGCCGCCTCGGAAAACGCTGCCTGCTGCAAGGCTTCGAGCACGTGCGCGGTATGTTCGGCGCCGATCAGGCTGTGCAGCGGCTGGCCGATCAAGGATTCGGGCGCGCGGGCCAACAGGGTTGCAACGTTGGCGCTGACCTGAATGATCTGCAGCGCAGGCTCGGTCAGGGTCAGCAGCAGACCATGGGGCTGGATCGCGCCGGGAAAGCGGATCGGCTCGTCGGCACAGTTGGCCAGCAGTTCTTCAAAGGCTTGTGGGTCTTGCGGGTTCATGCCAGTACCTCCTGGCGCTCGAGCCACTGCTCGAAACAGCTGAATGTGGTTTGTGCTGCGCTGACCACGGCCGCGCGTTCGCTGGCCGCCATGGGCCGGTTGCTCAGGTATTCGATGAACTCGCGCCAGCGCCGCCCGGTGGCCGCGCCGTAGACATCGAGGAAGGCAGCGCCATTGTCGGCGTCCAGATTCAGCCGCGCGGCGATCTCCCGACGCAGGATCTGCCCGCCGAGAGTCGCGCCTTCGAGTACGTACAAAACGCCGAGACTAGCGGCGCTGGAGTCAATGACTGGCAGATCTTCACACAGCGGCAAATCATCAGCGGTTGCCCCCAGTGCGCGCAGGTCGGCGCGCAGGGTGTCAGCCTTCAGACGAGGCAGCAGATTGAAATCGTCCGGGACCGCGCCACTGGCGAGCAAAGCCTGTTCGAGTGGCTGATAGAACCCGTAATAGGCCTGCATCAAGCGCTCGAAAGCGGGGGTATCGAGGGTGTCGGAGAAAAAAGGAAGGCGTTTTTCCAGTGCGATGTGCAGTTCGGCTGTGCCGGCCCGCAGATCTTGCAGCACCGGTGGCACATAAACCTCACGGGCCTTTGCTTGCATGTAGATCGCTCTTGGTGGGACCCGGCAGGGGCCATTCTGGGTGGGCTCGACGTGGGGGGAATTTATCACGCCACGCAGCTTTTTCTGCCTGCCGAAGCGTTTTTTCTGTCGAACTGCGACCCTATGACAGGTTCAGAGTGGCGCCGGATCAGAAAAGTTCGACCGACGCCATTATCCTGCCACTGCTGACCACCTCAATCAGCGCCGTCGTTCTGCACCGATGGATCGCCGTTGGCCGGTACGCTGCTGTCGACAACGGGTTTCGAAGGATTGTTTTTTTCGGCGCCGGGATAACCGGGCAGACCGCGGGTATCGTCCGGCGTCATGACATCTTCGTTGTCACGGCTGACATCCCAGTCGGTGGTGGCGTTGGGGTCTTCATCACGCCCGGCCGTGCCGATGGCGAAGCCGTCGTCGTTGGGATTGACGGTTTGGTTAAGCGCTTTGTCGTTGCTGGATGGGTTGCTCATGTGTGCCTCCAGAACACGTTGATCGGACTTGTTTGGAAACGCCCCGGCCGCTCAAGTGCAATGTACAAGACCAACGGTGCATTCGCGGGGCACTGGTCGCCCGGCGTGAACCACCGCAACGGCGGACGGTTCTCAAGAGAAACACTTGCTCGAGCACTGTCATGAGCCACCCGCGATTCGGCATTGAGGAAGAGTACTTTCTCACTGACCTGCAGAGCCTGCGCATGGTCGGCAGTCCGCCGCCACAGGCCATCGAGGCTTGCCGGGCGGCGCTGGGTGTGTGGTTTGCCACAGAGATGTTTCAGGGCCAGATCGAGGTGGCTTCGCCGGTATTCAGCGATTTCGAACACGCCAGTGATTTTCTGCGTGGCAGCCGTCAGGCCTTGCGCACGGCCCTGGAGCCATTTGCTCTGGGCATGCTCAGCGCCGGCAGTCATCCGCTGGCCGACTGGCGCGAGCAGGTTCCGACCGACGAGGAACACTTCCGGTATCTGTTCGAACGCTACGGCCATGTCGCCCGCCGCAGCGTGTTGTCGGGCCTGCATGTGCACGTCGAGGTGGCAGAGCCGCTGGATCGCATCGCCGTGATGAACGAAGTGCTGCCCTGGACGCCGCTGCTGTTGGCGCTGAGCTGTTCGTCGCCGATCTGGGATGGCGCCGCCAGCGGCTTCATGAGCTATCGGCAGACCGCGTGTGACGAGTGGCCACGCATGGGCATCCCGCCGCTGTTTGCCGATCAGCGCCATTACGACGAACACTTGGCGTTTCTCATGCGCATCGGCGCGATCAGCCAGCCCGGCGAGTGCTGGTGGGGCATGCGCCCGGCGGCGCGTTTTCCGACCCTGGAACTGCGCATGACCGACGCTTGCCCTCGGGTCGATGATGCGCTGACCCTGGCGGCGTTTTTCCGCGTATTGGTGGCTCATGCCAGTGCGCAGCGGCGGCCCGGTTTGTTGTACGACCAGACCGCGCGTTCGATGCTGGAGGAAAATCGCTGGCGCGCCAAACATCAGGGGATTCATGCGCGCTTTTTGGTCGAAGGCATCGACGGCGACTGTTCGCTCGCGCAGTGGCTGGGGCTGGCCGAGCAGCGCTTTGCCGAGACGGCGCAGACACTGGGCGCGGCGCAGTTGTTCGAACGTGCCCGGGCGATGATCGACAGCGGCACCAGCGCCGATCGGCAACTGGCGCTGTTCCATCTGGCGTCTGAACAAGCGCAAAACGGCCGCTCGGCTCTGGCGCAAGTCACCGAGCTGCTGCTTCAGGAAACCGCTGGCTGATCGCTCTCGGACGGGCCTTTGAGTTCGACCTGATTGCCGTCCGGGTCGAAACAGTAAAGCGACAAGCCGTAACCCTCGGCGCCGAAACGCCTGGCGGCTTGTTCAACGGTCAGCCCGAACGATTGCAGATGGGCGATGAGCGCGGCTTCGTCGAACGGTTCTATGCGCAGACAGAAGTGATCGACGTTGCGCTTGTGCGCATCAGCGGCGCCGCCGCCCTTGCGCCCGAGTTCGCCCGCCAAATCGACGAGATCGATCATCGACGTACCGGCCCGCAGGTGCACCAGCCCCAGCGGCTGGTTATGCCTGACCACTTCGGCGCCGAACACCTTGGCGTAGAAATCGATGCTGCGTTGCAGGTCGGCGACGCGCAGAACGATGTGATCGATGCGCTGAATGGAAAACGGATGCATGGGTTGGCTTCCTCGAAAGCGGCGACCCGCCCATTGTGCTGCACAAGGGAAAAAATTCACTGTCGATTTTTCGGTGGAGCCATCGACAAAGCGGATTTACTCTCTGGCCATGAACATACCAGCCGCTGTCCTGCCGCCCCACGCCGAAATGGTTCGCGCCATGCTCGAGCGCGACACTGCCTATGAAGGCGTGTTCTTCACCGCCGTGAAAACCACCGGGATCTTTTGCCGCCCCAGTTGCACGGCGCGTAAGCCGAAACCGGAGAACGTCGAATTCTTCGCCCACGCCGACGATTGCCTGTGCGCCGGTTACCGCGCCTGCCTGCGCTGCAAACCGCTGGACGCAGCAGCCATCGCCCCGGACTGGGTGCAGCGCCTGCTCAATGCGGTGGACGCCGATCCCGAACGGCGCTGGAGCGATGCGCAGTTGCTCGCCGAGGGCATCGAACCGCTGAAACTGCGGCGCTGGTTCAAGCAGCATTTTGGCATGACCTTCCACGCCTGGCTGCGCACACGGCGCCTCGGCATGGCTCTGGGCGGGATCAGGCAAGGCACGTCGATCGATCACGCGGCGTTCGACTCCGGCTACGAGTCGCTCAGCGGTTTTCGCGATGCGTTTCAGAAGTCCTTCCACATCACCCCGGGCCGCGCGGCCAATAGTGAACCGTTGCTGTTCACTCGCCTGACCACGCCGCTGGGGCCGATGATCGCCATGGCCGAGCGTCGTGGCCTGGTGTTGTTGGAATTTCTCGATCGCCCGGCGCTGACCCGTGAAGTCGAAGCGCTGCAGAACCGTTATGGCTACGCGGTTGCGCCGGGTCACAACGCCCACTTGCAGCAGATCGAGGTGCAACTGGCGGATTACTTTGCCGGCAAACTCACTCAGTTCAGCGTGCCGCTGCACCTGCCCGGCAGCGCTTTTGCCCGTGAGGTGTGGGCGGCGCTGCTGCAAATCCCCTATGGCCACACCAGCACGTACGGCGCCATCGCGGCAGGCCTGGGCAAACCCGGCGCCAGCCGTGCCGTCGGCCTGGCCAACGGGCACAATCGCCTGTCGATCGTGGTCCCGTGCCACCGAGTGATCGGCGCAGACGGCTCGCTGACCGGTTATGGTGGCGGACAACCGCGCAAGGCGTTCCTGCTCAGGCTGGAAAACGCCGCGCTGCAAATGACTCAACAATTGGCTTTTTGAGCCATGCGATCCAACGCGCAAACAGGGATTTCGATGAGTACGTCCGTATCACCGCAACATGGCTGACACGTATGAGATGGCCAGCGCTTTTCTGGCCGCGATAGACGCTGATTGGCTGCGCCATGTCAGCGCCGTCGGCCCGTGCCTGCATCAGCCACATCCGGCGCGCGATCCCTATGAATCGCTGGTCCGGGCGATTGCCTATCAGCAACTGCACGCCAAGGCCGGCGATGCGATCCTTGGGCGTTTAGTGGGGTTGTTTCCCGGCCAGGCGTTTCCGCGTCCGCAGCAGATTCTGGCTACCGAGGTCGAGCGACTGCGTGCTTGTGGCTTTTCAGCGAGCAAGATCGCGACGATTCAAGGGATTGCCCAGGCGACGCTGGACGGCGTGGTGCCCGATTACCCGACTGCACGGGCGATGGACGATGAAACCCTGATCGAACGCCTGACCAGTTTGCGCGGCGTCGGCCGCTGGACCGTGGAGATGCTGTTGATCTACAGCCTCGAACGCATGGACATCCTGCCGGCGGATGATTTTGGCGTGCGTGAGGGATATCGGCGCTTGAAGGGACTGGAGGTGCAGCCGACGCGCAAACAGATGATCGAGATTGGCCAGGCGTGGAAGCCTTATCGGACGGTCGCGGCCTGGTATCTGTGGCGCGTGGCCAAGGCTTAGACCGCATTATCGTTCTTCGCGAGCAGGCTCGCTCCCACACTGAATCAGCGTTCGGCGCTCTGTTTCCGCGCTTCTGGGGTGAGGGGGAAATCGAACTGGCGCTGCAAATCTTCCGCCTTGAGAATCTCGAACAGCGCCTGCGCCGCCGCCGACAGTTCATTGCCCGGCTCGGTCAACACGCCAATCGCCCGCTCCACAGAATCATTCAAGGTCAGGCAATGCGCGCCCAGCTCACGCATTTGCCCCGCGCACAATGCCGGCACCGCGCTGACCCCAAGCCCGCTGGCAACCATTCGCCCGACCGTCGCCAATTGATGGCTCTCGAATTCCACCGGCAACTTCATTCCGCGCGCCTGCAAATGCTCTTCCAGCATCACCCGCACCGTTGATGGCCGCTGCAGGGTGATGAACGGTTCCTGCAGCAAAGTCTGCCAATCGATGTCGGCGCGACCGGCCAGCGCTGAATCGGCCGGCACCACGGCGACAAAGCGATCGACATACAAAGGGGTGAATGTCATCGACGTGCTCTGCATCGGCGCGAACGCCACACCGAGTTCAACCTGACGATCGCGGACCATTTCCAGCACTTGCTCGTTGATCACGTCGTTGACCGTGACGTTGACGTTCGGATAACGCGCGCGGAAGCTCTTGAGAATCGGCGGCAGCAGATTGCCGGCAAATGACGGCATCGCCGCCAGCGTCACGCGTCCGCGTTGCAGGCTGAAACGCTGGCGCATCTCGTCTTCGGCGTTGTCCCAATCGGCGATCAAGCGGCGCGCCAGCGGCAGCAGGGACTCGCCTTCCGGGGTCAACGCCACGTTACGCGTGTTGCGGCTGAACAGGCGCCCGCCCAGGCCCTCTTCCAGCGCTTTGATGGTCAGGCTCAGCGCTGACTGCGACAGGTGCAGACGCTCGCAGGCCACGGCGAAGCTCAGGCTATGGGCCACGGCGAGAAAGGCACGGATCTGTTTGATGGTCATGGTCGCTTTGCTCCAGTTGCAAGCTGCATGCGTCAAGCTGCAAGCCGTGATGCGATGGCCCTGATCGTTCCCACGCTCCTGCGTGGGAATGCAGCCCGTGACGCTCCGCGTCACTGGACGCGGAGCGTCCCTGGAGGCATTCCCACGCAGAGCGTGGGAACGATCATCGCCGAACGCGTATTAGTGAGCTTTATCAATCAATCAACCGTAAAAATCAACTTAACAAATATATTCCGCAGAGAGACACTCCAGTCATTCGGCTAGCCAGCCGCCCGCAAATAATAAAAGAGGTGCCTATGGCAGGTTTCGACAAGCGTGTGTATTCCTACGAGGAAGCGATGGCCGGGCTGGAAGACGGCATGACCGTCATCGCCGGCGGCTTTGGTCTGTGCGGCATTCCGGAAAACCTGATCGCCGAGATCAAGCGCAAGGGCACGCGTGACCTCACCGTGGTTTCCAACAACTGCGGCGTTGATGGTTTCGGCCTTGGCGTGCTGCTCACCGACCGCCAGATCAGCAAGGTCATCGCCTCTTACGTTGGCGAGAACAAGTTGTTCGAAGAGCAACTGCTCAAGGGCGAGATCGAAGTCATCCTCACCCCGCAAGGCACCTTGGCCGAAAAAATGCGCGCGGGCGGCGCTGGCATTCCGGCGTTCTTCACCGCCACTGGCGTTGGCACCCCGGTTGCTGAAGGCAAGGAAGTGCGCGAGTTCAAGGGCCGCAAGTACCTGATGGAAGAATCCATCACCGGCGACTTCGCCATCGTCAAAGGCTGGAAGGCCGACCATTTCGGTAACGTCGTTTACCGTCACACCGCGCAGAACTTCAATCCACTGGCCGCTACCGCCGGCAAGATCACCGTGGTCGAAGTCGAAGAAATCGTCGAGCCCGGCGAACTCGACCCGACGCAGATCCACACCCCGGGCATCTACGTCGACCGGGTCATTTGCGGCACGTTCGAAAAACGCATCGAACAGCGCACCATCCGCAAATAATTCAGGCCTACGGAGAACAACAACATGGCACTTACCCGCGAACAAATGGCTCAGCGCGTCGCCCGCGAAATGCAGGACGGCTACTACGTGAACCTCGGCATCGGCATTCCGACCCTGGTCGCCAACTACATCCCCGAAGGCATGGAAGTCATGCTGCAATCGGAAAACGGCCTGCTCGGCATGGGCCCGTTCCCGACCGAAGAAACCATCGATGCCGACATGATCAACGCCGGTAAACAAACGGTGACGGCTCGGATCGGCGCGTCGATCTTCAATTCCGCCGAATCCTTCGCGATGATCCGCGGCGGCCATGTCGACCTGACCGTCCTTGGTGCCTTTGAAGTGGATGTTGAAGGCAACATCGCTTCGTGGATGATCCCCGGCAAACTGGTCAAGGGCATGGGCGGCGCGATGGATCTGGTGGCCGGCGCCGACAACATCATTGTCATCATGACCCACGCGTCCAAGGACGGTGAGTCCAAGCTGCTGGCCAAATGCAGCCTGCCGCTGACCGGTGCCGGCTGCATCAAGCGCGTGCTGACCGACCTCGCCTATCTGGAAATCGAAAATGGCGCTTTTGTCCTCAAGGAACGCGCACCTGGCGTCAGTGTTGAGGAAATCGTCGCCAAAACCGCTGGTAAACTGATCGTCCCGGATCACGTACCGGAAATGCAGTTCGCTGCCCAGTGAGGAATTCGCACATGCAAGACGTCGTCATTGTTGCCGCCACGCGTACCGCGATCGGCAGTTTTCAGGGCTCCCTGGCCAATGTATCCGCAGTAGACCTGGGCGCGGCGGTGATCCGCCAATTGCTCGAGCAGACCGGTCTGGACGGTGCGCAGGTCGATGAAGTGATCATGGGCCAGGTGCTCACCGCTGGCGCCGGCCAGAACCCGGCACGTCAGGCCGCGATCAAGGCTGGCCTGCCCCATGCCGTACCGGCCATGACCCTGAACAAGGTTTGCGGTTCGGGCCTCAAGGCTCTGCACCTGGGCGCGCAAGCGATCCGTTGCGGCGACGCCGAGGTGATCATCGCCGGCGGTCAGGAAAACATGAGCCTGTCCAACTACATCATGCCGGGCGCGCGCACCGGTCTGCGCATGGGCCACGCGCAAATCGTCGACACCATGATCAGCGATGGCCTGTGGGATGCGTTCAACGATTACCACATGGGCATCACTGCCGAGAATCTGGTCGAACAGTATGAGATCAGCCGCGAACAGCAGGACGCCTTTGCTGCCGCTTCCCAGCAGAAAGCTGCCGCTGCGATCGAGGCCGGGCGCTTCGTTGATGAAATCACGCCGATCCTGATCCCGCAGCGCAAAGGCGATCCTGTCGCGTTCAAGGTCGACGAGCAGCCACGCGGCGATACCACCGCAGAATCCTTGGCGAAACTGCGTCCGGCGTTCAAAAAGGACGGCAGCGTCACCGCTGGCAACGCCTCGTCGCTGAACGACGGTGCCGCCGCTGTGATTCTGATGAGTGCCGAGAAAGCCAAAGCGCTGGGCCTGCCGGTTCTGGCCAGGATTGCTGCCTACGCCAACGCTGGCGTCGACCCGGCGATCATGGGCATCGGCCCGGTATCGGCGACCCGCCGCTGCCTCGATAAGGCCGGCTGGAACATCGACCAGCTCGACCTGATCGAAGCCAACGAAGCGTTCGCTGCGCAATCGCTGGCCGTGGCCAAGGACCTGCAATGGGATCTGGACAAGGTCAACGTCAACGGCGGCGCCATCGCCCTCGGCCACCCGATCGGCGCATCAGGTTGCCGGGTACTGGTGACATTGCTGCACGAAATGCTCAAGCGCGATGCCAAGAAAGGTCTGGCGACCTTGTGCATCGGCGGCGGTCAGGGCGTGGCATTGGCGCTGGAACGCGCCTGATACGGAGTTCAAGGTTGACGGCGGATCCACGACATCCGCTGTTGGCTGGCAACAAAAAACCCGGTGCGATTTGCGTTGCACCGGGTTTCTTTTTGCCTGTCTACAATCGGTGGTGAATGTTCTGACTCCTTCGCGAGCAGGCTCGCTCCCACATTCTGCAACGCATTTCCCTGTGGGAGCGAGCCTGCTCGCGAAAGCGATTGTTCAGGCGCCAACCACTCAAGGCTTGCGTAACAGATAGGTATCCATAATCCACCCATGCTCCGCCCGCGCCGCTTTGCGCACCCGTTCGATCTCATCGGCGACATCCGCCAGCCGGCCGCTGAGCAGAATCTCATCCGACGTGCCCAGGTAAGCGCCCCAGAAAATCTCGGTCTGCCGATCCGCCACCCGCTGGTAGGAATCCTCGGCATCCAGCATCACCACCAGACTGTCCGCTTCACCCACCTGCCCCGCCGCCAATCGCCGGCCTGTGGTGATTTCTACTGAGCGACCAATCGTGTTCAAAGGTATTTTGTGCTGCGCAGCCAGGGCCTGAACGCTGGTGATCCCCGGTATCACTTCGTATTCAAACTGACAGCGGCCTGATGCCTGAAGCGCCTGAAAAATCCGCAATGTGCTGTCGTATAACGCCGGATCGCCCCAGATCAGAAATCCGCCGCACTGGCCGTCGGACAATTCTTCATTGATCAGCCGCTCGAAGGTCTGCTGCTTGGCGCGATTCAGTGCATCGACGCTCGCCGTGTAGTCGACATCGCCGCGCTCGCGCTCCGGACTGCTGGCTTCGACAAAGCGATAAGCGTGGCCGGTGATGTAGCGCTCGCAGATCTCCCGGCGCAGGTCGATCAGCGTCTGCTTGCTCTGGCCTTTATCCAGCAGAAAGAACACATCGACCCGATTCAGCGCTTTCACCGCCTGCATCGTGATGTAGTCCGGATTGCCGGCGCCAATGCCGATGACCAGCAGCTGTTTCATCAGAATTCCTCGTCAAGGGCCACGCCCGGCAAGCGTAGTCGCCAGATGCCATTGAAGCGCAAGTCGATCATCCCCAGAGGCTCGACGTCGATTGCGTGGAACGCCGCGCCCTGCAGCACCTGCATCAGCGCCGCGCGCATGACGAAAGGATGAGTCACCGCCACGACATGCCCAGGCGCTGCAGCGATTGTGTCCAGCCACTTTGCCACCCGCTGCGTCAGTTGCCTGACTGATTCGCCGCCATGGGGTGCCGCTTCAGGATCGGCCAGCCAGGCTTGCAAAGCCTGGTTTTCGTTGGCTTGCAGATCCTTGATCGACTGGCCGTGCCAGCGTCCCCAATCGCAATCGCGCAGGGCTTGATCAATCTGCGCATCGACGCCAAACCATGCCGCCGTTTGCTGAGTTCTCAACTCCGGGGCACACACCAGCCGCCGCGTTACCGCCAATCGCGCCCTGAACGCGTCGGACGGAACAGCCAGATTTTCAACAGGCTCGTCCGTAGGAAAACGCGCTAGTTTCTGTGCGACGGTTCGCGCATGGCAAATCAGTGTCAAACGGCTACTTGGCACAAGCAGGTTCTCGGTCGAAAGATAAAACAAACAATGGCACATGGCCGATATGCGTCGCATTGTGCCGCAAAACCTCGGCGTTCAGGGTTGTCACCGGCCCGTCGCTGAGCTTGGGATAGGTAATGTCTGACACAGCAATCGGCAAAGGACTACAACAGCGCGCTACTTCGACGTAGCCCTTATTACACGGGCACCTTGCACAGTTTTGGTGCTCGAAGAACCTGTACAAAAATTAGCTAGACATGTAACACCCATTACATAAATACTCGTTTAACGGATTGTGAAACGAATTCGACACCCCATCCAGCAGGAGCCCGGATGCCCCCTCTCAGAGACCTGATCACCGACCCCGGCCTGGACCTGACGCCATCGGAGCGCAAAGTCGTTCGCGCCCTGCTTGATCAGTATCCGCGCAACGGTCTCGGGCCTATGGCGCGACTGGCCGAACATGCCGGTGTCAGCGATCCGACCATCGTGCGCCTGGTGAAAAAGCTCGGTTTCGGCGGTTATGCCGAATTCCAGGAAGCCCTGCTCAGCGACATGGACCATCGCCTGCGTTCACCGCGCACCTTGTTGCAGCCGCGCTCGCAGCAGAACAAGGACGATGCCTGGGCGCATTACCTGGCGGACAGCCAGCGCTTGCTGATCGACACCCAAGCCCTGACCCAGCCTGAAGATGTGCGCATCCTCGTGGAATGGCTGCTCGACAGCCGCCATCAGGTCTACTGTTTCGGTGGCCGCTTCAGCATTCTGCTCGCCAATTACCTGCTCAACCACTTGCGTCTGCTGCGTCCCGGCTGCTTCGCCCTGGAAGACAACGCGCTGCTGCCTGACCGCTTGTTCGACCTGCAACGTCAGGACGTGGTGCTGGTATTCGACTACCGGCGCTACCAGACTCAAGCTTTGCGCGTTGCGCAGGCGGCGAAGAACAACAACGCGCGAGTGGTGTTGTTCACCGATGTCTACGCCTCGCCGCTGCGCGAATTGGCCGACCTGATCATCAGCGCGCCGGTGGAATCGGCGTCGCCGTTCGACACCATGGTGCCGGCGCTGGCGCAGGTCGAGGCGTTGATCGCCTGCCTGACCTTGCGCGTGCCGGACCCGGCCGATCGCCTGGAAGGCATCGATGCCCTGCGCAACGACTTTGCGACTCACCTGCTGGAGGACAAATAAGGATGTTCAGCCTTCCCCACCGCTCGCCTCGGGACCTGCCGTTTGCGACCGACCACACCGCTTTGCTGCTGGTGGACATGCAGCGCGCCTGGCTCGAACCGCAATTCGACCCACACCTGAGCGAGCCGGATGCCGAGTATTTTCTCCAGCGCACGCGCAGCCAGGTGGTGCCCAACCAACAGCGTCTGCTGGGCGCCTTTCGTCAGGCGCAGCAGAACGTGCTGCACACGATTATCGAAAGCCTGACCGCCGACGGTCGCGACCGCTCGCTGGATCACAAACTGTCGGACATGCACCTGCCCAAGGGCAGCGTGCAAGCTCAGGTCATCGCTGAACTGACCCCGACCGAAAACGAAATCGTGCTGCCGAAGACCTCCTCCGGGGTGTTCAATTCAACCAACATTGATTACGTGCTGCGCAATCTGCAAACCCGCCATCTGATCATCGCCGGCATCGTTACCGACCAGTGCGTCGACATGGCCGTGCGCGATGCCGCCGATCGTGGCTATCTGGTCACGCTGGTGGAGGACGCCTGCGCCACTTACACAGCTGAACGCCATCACGCCTGCCTCAACGCGATCAAGGGTTACTGCTGGATCACCGACACCGACACCGTGCTCGGCCGTTTGCAGGAGATGCAGCCATGAGCCCGCGCCTGACGCCTTTACCGATGACCACGCTGGTGACAACCGATCTGATCGGCATCACCCGGGGCCGCTCGTTTCCCAGCGATGAGCTGGAGCATTACCAGGCAGCGGGTTGCGGCTGGGTCCCGGCCAACAGCGCGTTGACGCCGCAAGACATCATCGCTTCGAGCAATCCCTGGGGCGCGTATGGCGACCTGCGGCTGATTCCCGATCTGAGCAGCCGCGTCACTGTCGGCAGCGGCCCGGACGCCAATGCGCCGGTGCTGGATTTCATTCACGCCGACATTCGCGAGACCGACGGCCAGGCCTGGGGCGCCTGCCCGCGCACATTGCTGCGCGATGAAATCGAGCGCTATCACGATGAGTTGGGGTTGCAGGTCAACGCCGCCTTCGAACATGAATTCAACCTGCACGCTGGCGTGGCTGAACACGCGGCGTTCTCTCTCGAGGCGCAGCGCCAAGGCGCCGAATTCGGCGGCTGGCTGCTCAGTGCGCTGCGCGCCGGCGGCGTCGAGCCGGAAATGTTCCTGCCGGAATACGGCAAGCACCAATACGAAATCACCTGCCGCCCGACGCTTGGCGTGGCGGCGGCGGATCGCGCGGTCAACGTGCGCGAAATCACCCGGGAAATCGCCCGGCAAATGGGCCTGGATCTGAGTTTTGCGCCGAAGACCGCCGCCGAAGCGGTGTGCAACGGTGTCCATCTGCACGTCAGCCTGCTCGATCTGGCCGGTCAGCCGATGCTCTACGACGCTGGCACCAGCAATGGCCTGTCGAGCATCGGCCAGCACTGGGCTGCCGGAGTCCTGCATTTTCTCCCGGCGCTGTGCGCGTTCACCGCGCCGACGCCGCTGTCCTACCAGCGTTTGCAGCCGCACCACTGGAGCGCGTCGTATGCATGCCTGGGGCAGCAGAACCGTGAAGCGGCGCTGCGCATCTGCCCGACTGTGACCTTGGCCGGCAAGTCCGCCGCGCAGCAGTTCAACCTGGAATTCCGCGCCATGGACGCCACTGCCTCGCCGCATCTGGCCATGGCTGCGCTGCTGATTGCCGGGCGGCTGGGCATCGAACAGCGTCTGGCGCTGAACGCGGTTACCGATGAAATTCCCGATTCACTCAACGACGAGCAACGCAAGGCCCGGGGCATCGTCGCCCTGCCCGCCTCGCTGGCCCAGGCGCTGGATTGCCTGCGTGACAGTGCAGCCTTCAACGAATGGCTGCCCAAGCCGTTGCTCGACACTTATTACGCCCTGAAAACCGAGGAACTGGCGCTGACGGAACAGCTCTCGCCCGCTGACCTGTGTGAGCACTATGCACGCCTGTACTGAATCCGCCGAGCTTGGGTTGTACACCCGCCCGGTCTACACCCTGAGCCGCGAGGACTCGACGAACCCGTTGATCCTCGTGTGCGAACACGCCAGTCGCTACATCCCCGAGGCCCTGAACAATCTGGGCCTGGACGAGGCGGCCGCGCGCGAACATATCGCCTGGGACATCGGCGCGCTGCAACTGGCCGAACAGTTGTCGGAACAACTCGGCGCCACGTTGCTCAGCGCCAATTATTCACGGCTGCTGATCGACCTCAACCGCCCGCGCCATGCGCCGGACAGCATCCCGCTGCAGAGCGAGATCTACCCGATACCCGGCAATCGCGAGCTGGATGAGGCGACCCGCGAGTACCGGCGCCAGGCGTTGTTCAAACCGTTTCATGCGCGCTTGCAGACCTTGATCGACGAACGCATTGCCAAAGGTCTGCCGGTGCGGGTGGTCGGTATTCACAGTTTCACCCCGGTGTATTACGGCCAGCCGCGACCACTGGAAGCCGGCGTGTTGTTCGGCCAGGCCCAGGACTATGCTCAGCGTCTGCTCGACGGACTGCAAGCGCACCCGCTGAAAGTGGCGGGCAACCAACCGTACAGAATTGATCCCTTGGGCGACATGACCGTGCCGGTGCACGGTGATGCCAGGGGCCTTGAGGCGGTGCTGATCGAGGTGCGCAATGATCTGCTGCGCAGCCCCGAAGCGGTTTCGCGCTGGGCAGGTTACCTCGCACCTTTGCTTTAAACGATGGACCGATAAAACATAAACCGACCGATGGCTGACAAGGAGTTGCGCTTCATGGAAATTGAAGAATTCGGCTACAAGCAAGAGTTGAAACGTAGCCTGACGCTGACCGATCTGGTGGTGTACGGGATGATCTTCATGATCCCCATCGCCCCGTTCGGTGTGTATGGCTACGTCAACGCCGAAGCACCGGGGATGGTGCCGCTGGCGTACATCATCGGCATGGTGGCGATGCTGTTCACCGCCCTGAGTTACGGCAGCATGGCCAAGGCCTTTCCGGTTGCCGGCTCCGTATATTCCTACGCCCAGCGCGGCCTTAATCAACACGTCGGTTTCATCGCTGGCTGGCTGATGCTGCTCGATTACCTGCTGATTCCGCCGCTGCTGTACCTGTATTCGGCGATGGCGCTCAACCATTTGTACCCGGACATTCCCAAGGTCGGCTTCATCCTGGCGTTTCTGGTCAGCGCAACATTCGTCAACCTGCGCGGCATCACCTTCACCGCGCGGATGAACATGCTGTTCCTGCTGGCACAACTGGTGGTGCTGGGCATCTTCCTGTTCCACGCCTGGAACGCCCTGCACGACGGTGGCGGAAATGGTGAGCTGACACTGGCGCCGCTGTATCACCCGGAAACCTTCAACTTCGCCCTGCTGATGCAAGCCGTGTCGATCGCCGTGCTGTCGTTCCTCGGCTTCGACGCGATCTCCACCCTCGCCGAAGAAATCAAGGAAGATCCGGGCCGCAGCGTCGGCAAGGCAGCGCTGATCACCCTGGCGGTGATGGGCACGATTTTCGTCGTACAAACGTGGATCGCCACCGATCTGGCAGCGGGCATGGGCTTCAAATCCGCCGACACCGCGTTCTATGAAATCGCTGAAATTGCCGCCGGCAGCTGGCTGGCGACCCTGACCGCCGTCGCCACGGCGCTGGCCTGGGGCGTCGCCGTGGCAATCACCTCGCAGGCCGCCGTGTCGCGGCTGCTGTTCGGCATGGCCCGCGACGGCAAGCTGCCGAAGGTGCTGGCCAAGGTCCACCCGAAACACAACACGCCGTACCTGAGCATTTATCTGGTGGCGGTGTTGTCGCTGCTGATCTGCTACCTGTTCATCGACGCGGTCGACATTCTCACCTCGCTGATCAACTTCGGCGCCCTCAGCGGTTTCATGCTGCTGCACCTGACGGTGATCAACCACTACTGGCGTCGGCAGAAGTCGGGGCAGTTTGTGCGCCATCTGCTCTGCCCGGTGATCGGCTTCATCATCGTCGCCGCCATCATGTACAACATGGGCGTCGATGCGCAGAAACTCGGCCTGATCTGGATTGCCCTGGGCCTGGTGTACCTGTTCTTCCTCAACAAGCTCGGCGCCAGCACAGCGCTGCCCGATCCGAGCAAAGGCTGACAAGAAAAAGAGCGGCGTCTGACAACAAATCAGGCGACCGCCGATTCAACGCGTGGAAACCGACAGTGATAGTCAGGTTCGGCGAATGGGCCGAACCTTTTGATACAGGAGTACATCCATGCTGGTCTTACGCCCAGTCGAGCAGAATGATCTGCCCCAGCTACAGCGCCTGGCCCGCGAGAGCCTGATCGGCGTGACTTCGCTGCCGGATGACAGCGAACACCTGCGCGAAAAAATCGCCGCGTCGTGCGCGTCTTTCGACAGCGCCGCCACAGCCCAGGGGCCGGAAAACTATTTCTTTGTACTGGAAGATCTCGAACGCCAGCAATTGGTCGGCTGCTCGGAAATCCTCGCCACCGCCGGCTTCAAGGAGCCGTTCTACAGCCTGCGCAACCGCCATTTCACCAGTGCATCGCGAGAATTGAACATCGAGCATGGCGTGCCGGCGTTGTCGCTGTGCCATGACCTCAGCGGGCATACCTTGCTGCGCGGTTTCCACATTGACACCGCGCTGGTGCGTACGCCGTTTTCCGAACTGTTGTCGCGAGCGCGCCTGCTGTTCATTGCTGCACATGCACAGCGGTTCTCCGAGGCGGTGATCACCGAGATCGTCGGCTACAGCGACGAGCAGGGGCATTCGCCATTCTGGGATGCGCTGGGCAAGCACTTTTTCGACCTGCCGTACGCGGAAGCCGAGCGCCTGTGCGGCTTGCAGAGCCGCACGTTCCTTGCCGAACTGATGCCGCAATACCCGATCTACGTGCCGATGCTGCCGCAAGCGGCGCAGGATTGCATCGGCCGCGTGCACCCGGACGGCCAGGAAGCGTTCGACATCCTCGCGCGGGAAGGCTTCGAAACCAACAGCTACATCGACCTGTTCGACGCCGGCCCGACCCTGTATGCGCGTACCGCAAACATTCGCTCGATCGCTGACAGCCAGACCGCCATTGTCCGCCAACAAGTATCAACCGACGCCCGTGGCCGTTACCTGCTCAGCAACGACGCCCTGCATAACTACCGCGCGATTGTCACCGAACTCGACTATCACCCTGATCAACCGCTGCCCCTGACACCCGCCATCTGCGCGGCGCTGAAGGTCAGCGATGGCAGCTCGATACGGCTGGTCGCTCTGTGAGCCGCGTTAGCCATCCGCGCCTGAATCGGTACGCCAAAGGAGTTGGAGCATGATTGTACGTCCGGTAAAAGTCAGCGACCTGCCTGCCTTGATGACCCTCGTTGAACAGGCAGGGCCAGGTTTCACCACCCTTCCCGCCAATGAGGACCGCTTGGCGCACCGGGTGCGTTGGGCACAACGGGCGTTCGCCGAACAGGTGGAGCGCGCCGATGCCGATTACCTGTTTGTCCTCGAGGATGATGAGCAGCGCGTGGTCGGTGTCAGCGCGATGGCCGGCGCCGTTGGCTTGCGCGAGCCCTGGTACAACTACCGGCTGGGGGTGACCGTCAGTTCGGCGCCGGATCTGGGCATTCAGCGGCAGATCCCGACGTTGTTCCTCAACAACGAACTGACCGGCCAATCGGAGCTGTGCTCGCTGTTCCTGCGCCATGACCAGCGCAACGGCAGCAACGGCCGCCTGTTGTCGCTGGGGCGCCTGCTGTTCGTCGCCGAATTTCCGCATCTGTTTGGCGAGAAGATGATCGCCGAACTGCGAGGCAGTGCCGATGAAAACGGTTGCTCGCCATTTTGGGACAGCCTCGGCCGGCACTTCTTCCAGATGGATTTCACCCACGCCGATCACTTGTCCGGCCTGGGCAACAAAGCCTTTATCGCCGAGCTGATGCCGCGCCAGCCGCTGTACACCTGCCTGCTCACCGAACAGGCGCAGGCCGCGATCGGCCAGACTCACCCGAACACCCAGCCGGCGTTGAAGATTCTTCAAGCCGAGGGTTTCACACACAAAGGCTATATCGACATTTTCGACGGTGGCCCGGTCATCGAAGCGCCGATCCGCAGCATCCGCACGGTGCGCGACAGTCTTGAACTGACCCTGAGCCTCGGCACCCCGGACGAGCAGGCGCCGCTATGGCTGATTCACAACCGCCGCCTGGAAAACTGCCGCATCACCGTGGCGCCCGGGCGACTGGTGGGCAACAGCCTGATGGTTGATCGTCTCACTGCCAAACGCCTGCAACTTCAGCCGGGCAATTCAGTGCGCGCAGTGCTCCTGCCCCATCAACAGCATCACGCCGTGGCGGCCTGATATTTCCGGCACGGGAGATTAAACCTTTCAGCCGCCAGTCCTGCCGCGCAAATTCGTCATGATTCTTGACCCATTCGCGTGATAGCCTTTTCATTCTTCGGCGTTGACACCTTTGCTCAAGCCTTTCCATTCCTTATGTATTGGTGGAACTCGTATGACCAGGCTTTCCCATCAAGATTTGCGCCGCAATTTCCGTCAGCTGCTGGCCTCCGACACCTGCTACCACACGGCTTCGGTGTTCGACCCGATGTCGGCCCGTATCGCCGCTGACTTGGGTTTTGAAGTAGGTATCCTCGGCGGTTCCGTGGCTTCGCTACAGGTGCTCGGCGCACCGGACTTCGCCCTGATCACCCTCAGCGAATTCGCCGAACAGGCCACGCGCATCGGTCGCGTCGCCCAATTGCCAGTGATCGCCGACGCCGATCACGGCTACGGTAACGCTCTTAACGTGATGCGCACCATCGTCGAACTGGAACGCGCCGGCGTCGCTGCACTGACCATCGAAGACACCCTGCTGCCCGCGCAATTCGGGCGCAAATCCACCGACCTGATCACCGTAGCCGAAGGCGTCGGCAAGATCCGCGCGGCGCTCGAAGCCCGGGTCGACACGGAAATGGCGATCATTGCCCGCACCAATGCCGGCATTCTGCCGAACCAGGAAATCATCAGCCGCACCCGCCAATATCAGGCGGCGGGCGCTGACGGTATCTGCATGGTCGGCGTGCAGGACTTCGATCAGCTGGAACAGATCGCCGAGCATCTGACCGTGCCGCTGATGCTGGTCACCTACGGCAACCCGGCCCTGCGCGACGACAAACGCCTGGCCGAACTGGGCGTGCGCGTGACCATCGACGGCCACGGCGCCTACTTCGCCGCGATCAAGGCCACCTACGACAGCCTGCGCGAGCAGCGGCAGATCTTCACCCAGGCCTCCGATCTGAGCGCGACCGAGTTGACCCACACCTATACCCAGCCGGAGGAATACATTCTCTGGGCCAAGGAATACATGAGCGTCAAGGAGTGATGCACACGCTGTACCGGCCCCTTCGCGAGCAGGCTTGCTCCCACAGTTGAAATGCGGTCACCTGTGGGAGCGAGCCTGCTCGCGATAGCAACGGCCGCTACACCGCTAAACCGCTAAACCGGCGTCTTGTAAGCCTCTTCCCGCTGCGCCGCCCGCGCCTGAATCACATTCAGAATCGCGCAGCCCTCGCGCATCAGCAGATGAACCGCGCTGGTCACCCGCGTCAGATCACAATCGGAGATGCCCTTGAGGTTGAGGCTGGCGAAAGTGTCAGCCAGATCACGCACGACCACAAACCGGTGCATCGCACAGGCGGCCATGTCGTTGAGTTCAGTGTGGGTATTGATGAAGAGCACCGGGGATTCGGCGTCGTAGGTGTCGATGGGGAGATAGCGCGGCATTACTTGGTCGGTCATAGAGTTCACTCCAGAAAGGTCAGGTTCTGTATTCGACCGGCCAAGATCGTCGCAGAGTTATCTGCGAACCGAGACTATAAGAGCCGCGCCCAACGGCCGCAACCAGAGCTTCTGTCGGACTTTTCGGTATTTTTTGTGCGCCGTCCTCGACTTCCACTTTTCCCACAAAAGCCCCTCACCCTAGCCCTCTCCCAGAGGGAGAAGGAACCGATTGGGGGATGCTCGGGAGCTACTAATGATCGTTCCCACGCTCCGCGTGGGAATGCAGCCCGGGACGCTCTGCGTCCCACACAAAGCCGAACGCGGAGCGTCCGTTGAGGCATTCCCACGCAGAGCGTGGGAACGATCGCTCCTTCACCGCGGCTTCGCCAACTCCATGATCATCCGCGACAACAGATAAATCCGCGGTGCCACACTCGCCACTTCGGCATATTCCTCAGGCGTGTGAATATTGCCGCCGACAATGCCGAAGCCATCCAGCGTCGGCGTCCCTACGCCTGCGGACAGACTGGCATCCGCCGCGCCACCACTGCCCTCCTCGGTCAGCTTGCGGCCAATTTCGCCGTAGATTCCCTGGGCCATGGCCATCAGGCGATCCGACTCGGCCGTTTGTGGCATCGGCGGCAAACCGCGTTGCAAGGAAGTTTTCACTTCGGTCTCGGCAATCAACTTGTCCTGCGATACCCGCGCCAGATCCTTCTCGATGCGATCAAACTCCTCCGGCACTGCCGCGCGCACATCCGCCTTGGCCGTGGCCTGATCAGGAATCACGTTGGTGCGATCACCGGCCTTGAGCACGGTAAAGTTGATGGTGGTCTTCTTCGCTTCATCGCCGAGCTTGCCCAGTTGCAGAATCTGGTGCGCCGCTTCCATCGCCGCGTTCCGTCCCAATTCTGGCGCGACCCCGGCGTGGGCGGCTTTGCCTTTGACTTCGACCAACGCCGTCGCACTGCCCTTGCGCCACACCACCAGGCCATCGGCCGGGCGCCCCGGTTCGAGGTTGAGGGTGACATCGTGCTGTTTGGCGGTGTTCTTGATCAGGTCGGTGGCGACGTCCGAGCCGGTTTCTTCGCTGGCATCCAGCAGGAAGGTGATCTGCGCGTAATCCTTGAAGTCGAGGTTCTTCAGCACTTTCAATGCGTAGATGCCGGCGACGATGCCGCCCTTGTCGTCCATCACCCCCGGCCCGTAGGCACGCCCGTCCTTGATGTGGAATGGCCGTTCGGCAGCCGAGCCTTCCTTGAACACCGTGTCCATATGCGCCATCAGCAGGATTTTCGCCTTGCCGGTGCCTTTGAGCGTGGCCAGCACGTGGTTGGATTTTTCCGGGGTGTTGGGCACCAGTTCGATAGTTGCGCCGAGTTTTTTCAGCTCATCAATGGCGATGTCGCTGACCTGTTTCAGGCCCGGCTCATAACCTGAGCCGGAGTCGATATTGACCAGTCGCTCCAACATTTTCAGGGCTTCGGGCTGATACTGCTCGGCATCGGCGAGCACTTGTTTGTGCGGTTCGGCGGCGTTTGCGGCCGAGAATGCGAGGGACAGACCGAGGCTGGCGGCCAGCAGAGAGCGGGGAAAGGAGAACGTCATGAAGCAGTCCTTGTTTCGTGTCGGAGGGATTCCACCGTAACCGACATCGGCGCGAGGCTCTATAGCGGATGCGACACTCTCCAGACCGACACCGAACAAATTGTAGGAGTGAGCCTGCTCGCGATAGCGTTGTGTCATTCAGCATTTAAATCACTGACAGATTGCTTTCGCGAGCAGGCTCACTCCTACAGTTTCAATCGGCGGGGTGTCCCTCAGACCGAATCCAGCAGCGCCTGCCTCGGCTTGTTGTCGCTGTTGCAGATCACCCGATTGCGCCCACTGGCCTTGGCTTCGTACAACGCCTGATCGGCCTCATCCAGCCAACGCGTGGCGTCGGCATGGCTCGGGTCGTAGGCGGCCAGACCAATGCTCAGGCTGACCTTCAACGCCGGGTTCTGCTCGTAGCCCATCACCGCGAAACGCTCGCGCAAGGCTTCCATGGCCTGAGCGGCGTTGAACAGTGGCAGCTCCGGCAGGATCACGCAGAACTCATCCCCGCCGTATCGCCCGGCCACGTCCGTGGCGCGCAGATTCTGTTTGAGCAGTTTGCTCAACTGGCGCAGGACGATATCGCCAGCGACATGCCCATAGGTGTCATTGATCGCTTTGAAGTGGTCGATGTCGATCAGCGCAATCGCCGCGCCCTGCTGCTGGCGTTTGCAGCGCTGGAACGCGAGGTTCAGTTGATCCTTCCACGCGCCGTGATTGAGCAGGCCGGTCAGGCTGTCGGTGCGACTCAACGCCAATAATTCGCGCTTGTGCCGACCGAGGGTCGAGGCCTGACGAAAGCAGATCCAGCCCAGCGCCAGCGGATACAGCAATAGCAACGGCAAACAGGCGTAGAGCTGCAGCGGCGTTGTTGGCGGGATGAACGCCGGCGCAAACACCACCAGCCCGACGCCGATGCCCAATAGCTGCGCCGCCGACCCGGCGAGCAAAAACCGCCCACCACCGATGGCGACGTTGTTCATTGCCATCATCGAAATCGTGGTTGCGCTGGGCAAGGGATTGAACTGCATGGCGGCGACCCAGAAGCCGCCCATGAATGCGTCGATCAGCAAATTGCGGTGTTCGGCGCGGTATGGAGTGTTGGAGCTTCGCGCCCATAGAAAGGCCAGATGCGGCCAGACCAGGCCGTTGAAGAGCATCAGGCCCCACACCCACAGCGGCGGATCGAGGGCATACATCGCCACGCTGACACACATCAGCCCGAGCAGCAGCCCGAACACCCGCGACCTGTAAAGCCTCCTGGCCAGTGAAAGTCCCTTTCCTCGCGTATTTCCCATAAGGGCCTCGACCGCGCGATGCATGGTTACATCCCGACAAGGATGTGTCCGGAGTCTATCAGGGCGCCGTTAAATAGCCATCACCGGCCAGCGGCCTGAATAGAGCGCTATCAGCGCCGCACGCGCGGCCCAGAGTTGGCTATAAATGAAAGAGGGGAAATGGAAAAACAACTATAAAAAGGGGGCACATGCATACCTACGCTGTGTTGATCATCGGCAGCGGTTTCGGCGGCCAGTGCGCGGCGGTCAACCTGCTCAAGGCCGGAATCGACGACTTCCGCATTCTCGAGCGACGCGACTTCTTCGGCGGCACCTGGTGCCAGAACACCTACCCCGGCGCAGCGGTGGACGTGCCGTCGCCGCTGTATTCGCTGTCATTCGCGCCCTACCGCTGGTCGCAGATGTTCGCCGAACAGGCGGAACTGCGTCGCTACACCGAACAGCTGATCGAGCAGTTCGGTTTACGCGAGCGCGTGGAACTGGGGGCGGATGTCGAGCGCGTCGAATGGGACGAAGCGGAAAAGCATTGGTTGGTGTACACCCGCGCCAGAGGTACTTTCCGAACCCAATTCCTGATCAATGCTTCTGGGCCGCTGAGTCAGCCGGTCATCCCACCCTTTCCCGGGATGGATCGCTTTCAAGGCAAGACTTTTCATACAAATAACTGGGACCACAGCTACGACTATCGCGGTAAACGCGTGGCGATCGTCGGCAGCGGTGCCAGCGCCGCGCAGGTGATTCCGGCGATTGCGCCCCAGGTCGAACACCTGCATGTGTTCCAGCGCACCCCGCATTGGGTGCTGCCACGTGCCGATCGCAAATTCGGCCGGTTTCAGCGCTGGCTGCTTGGCCTGAAACCGGCATACAAACTGCTGCGCTGGCTGATTTACTGGCAATTCGAAACCCGGGTGATCGCCTTCAAATACTCGAGACCGGCGATTCATCTGGTCCAGCGACATGCGCTGCGGTTCCTCAAGCGCCAGGTTCCAGACCCGGTACTGCGGCAGAAACTCACCCCGGACTTCACCATCGGCTGCAAACGCGTTTTGGTGTCCAGCACGTACTACCCGGCGCTGAGCCGCGCCAACGTCACGTTGCACAGCCGCGAGCACGGCATCGCCTCGATCGACGAAAGCGGGATCAACACCGTGGACGGCGAGCATCTCGATGTTGATCTGATCGTCTGGTCGACCGGTTACGACGCCACCGACGGGGTGATTTCCTACCCGGTCAGCGGTAAAAACGCGGTGCAACTCAGAGATGTCTGGGCCGAATACCCGCGCGCCTACCTCGGCACCAGCCTGCCGGACTTCCCCAACCTGTTCATCGTCACCGGGCCGAACACCGGCATTGGCCACACTTCGGCGCTGTTCATCATCGAATCGCAGATGAACTACATCCTCGACTGCATCCGCACCGTACGGGCCAAAGGCGTGCGCAGCATCGAAGTGCGCCGTGACGCAGAACGTACCTACACTGCAATGATCCACCGGGAAATGCAGCGCACGGTGTGGAAGTCCGGTGGTTGCCACAGTTGGTACCAGAGCAGGAGCGGTCATGTGATCGCGATGTTTCCCGGCTTCAGTTTCAGCTATCACCTGCTGACCCGGGCGCTGAAACCGGCCGACCATATTTTGTCCTGAACACGTAAAAGGAAGACGTCGATGCTTTTGCTGTTTGTCGCACTCGCGGTTTTCGTGGCCTGGAGCTGGTTGAGTTACCCGGCGGTTGGCCATTGGCTGTACGACCTGGCCATGGCCAGCGAGGCCAGGTTGTACAAATTGCACAAGATCGAAGTGCCGATCGCCGAGATGACCGTGTCGACCTGGCAAGGCGGGCCGTACGAGGCGTCCAGCGCGATCCTGATGCTGCACGGCTTCAGCGCCGACAAAAACCTCTGGCTGCGCTGCGCCCGGCACTTCGTCCGTCAGTATCGGGTGATCATTCCGGATCTGGCCGGCCACGGTGAGACTGGCTTCAAGGCTGGCGGCGGTTACGACATTGCGGTTCAGGCCAAACGCATGATTCAACTGCTCGACGTCTGCGGCGTGGAGAAAGTCCACGTCATCGGCAACTCCATGGGCGGCTACATTGCCGCGTGGCTGGCGGCGACCTATCCGGAGCGAATCGCCTCGCTGGCATTGATCGACCCGGCCGGCGTCACCGCACCGGAGCCAAGCGACATGGAGCGCCACCTGGCGCGTGGGCACAATCCGTTTCTGATCAATTCCCGCGAAGAATTTCAGCGTTTCTACGCAATGACCATGGAGTCGCCGCCGTGGGTGCCGAAGCTGGTGCTGGACGCCGTCGCCCAGCGCTACGAGCAGCAACGTGACGAGCTCGAAGAAATCTTCCGCGACTTCCGCGCCAGCCCGCCGATGGAGCCGAAACTGGCCGAGATCAAATGCCCTGCACTGTTGCTCTGGGGACGCAAGGATCGCCTGATCGACGTCAGCAGCGTACCGGTGTGGAGCAAGGGCATCGCCAATCTCGAAGTGGATGTGTGGGATCACGTCGGGCACATGCCGATGGTCGAACAGCCGGGAAATACCGCGCGGCTGTACGGGGAATTTCTGGAACGACAGCGATGAACATGGATATTCGCAATGCCCCAGGTGGCGCAACTGATCGTTCCCATGCTCTGCGTGGGAATGCCTCAGGGGACGCTCTGCGTCCAGTGACGCAGAGCTTCACGGGCTACATTCCCACGCAGAGCGTGGGAACGATCAGCCGAGACAGAAGGTTGGCGTTCCCATGAACATTCTTTACGACGAACGCCTCGACGGTCCGTTGCCCGAGGTGAACAAGGGCGAATTGCTCAAGGCCCTGCAACAAGCCCTGCCGGACCTGGACATCCTCTGGCGCGAAGATGAACTCAAACCCTACGAATGCGACGGCCTCTCCGCCTACCGCACCACGCCAATGCTGGTGGCCCTGCCCCGGCGTCTGGAGCAAGTGCAAACCCTGCTGAAACTCTGCCATCAGAACAACGTGCCCGTCGTCGCGCGGGGTGCCGGTACGGGATTGTCCGGCGGTGCCCTGCCGCTGGAAAAAGGCCTGTTGCTGGTGATGGCGCGCTTCAACAGCATCCTGCACATCGACCCCGCTGCACGTATCGCGCGGGTTCAGCCGGGGGTGCGCAATCTTGCTATCTCCCAGGCGGCGGCCCCATTCGGCCTGTATTACGCGCCGGATCCGTCATCGCAGATCGCCTGTTCGATCGGCGGCAACGTCGCGGAAAACGCTGGTGGCGTGCATTGCCTCAAGTACGGCCTGACCGTGCACAACGTGCTGAAAATCGAAGTGCTGACCACTGAGGGCGAACGTCTGACGCTAGGCTCCGAGGCGCTCGATTCAGCCGGTTTTGACCTGCTCGCCTTGTTCACCGGCTCCGAAGGCATGCTGGGGATCATCACCGAAGTCACGGTGAAACTGCTGCCCAAACCGCAAGTTGCCAAGGTCCTGCTCGGCAGTTTCGACTCAGTGGAAAAGGCCGGCCGTGCGGTTGCCGAAATCATCGCTGCCGGGATCATTCCGGGTGGTCTGGAAATGATGGACAACCTGGCCATTCGCGCCGCCGAAGATTTTATCCACGCCGGTTACCCGGTCGACGCCGAGGCGATTCTGTTGTGCGAACTCGACGGCGTCGAAGCCGACGTGCACGACGACTGCCAGCGGGTGCGCGAAGTCATGACAGCAGCCGGCGCCACTGAAGTGCGCCAGGCCCAGGACGAGGCCGAGCGCGTGCGTTTCTGGGCCGGGCGCAAAAATGCGTTTCCGGCGATCGGCCGGTTGTCGCCGGATTATTACTGCATGGACGGCACCATCCCGCGCCGCGAATTGCCCGCTGTGCTGCAAGGTATCGCCAGCCTCGGCGAAGAATATGGCTTGCGCGTGGCCAACGTGTTCCATGCCGGCGACGGCAACATGCATCCGCTGATTCTGTTCGACGCCAACCAGCCGGGGGAGCTGCATCGCGCCGAGGCATTGGGCGGCAAGATCCTCGAACTGTGCGTCAAGGTAGGCGGCAGCATCACTGGCGAGCACGGCGTCGGCCGCGAAAAAATCAATCAGATGTGCGCGCAGTTCAACAGCGACGAGTTACTGCTGTTTCATGCAGTGAAAGCCGCGTTCGATCCGCAGGGCCTGCTCAATCCCGGCAAGAACATTCCGACCCTGCACCGCTGCGCCGAATTCGGCGCGATGCACATTCACGCCGGGCAACTGCCCTTCCCCGAGCTGGAGCGATTCTGATGGCTGATTTCGACGCCGCCAACGCCCTGCTCGATCAGGTCAACGCCGCACGGACCAATGCCACGCCGCTGAAGATTCAGGGCGGCAACAGCAAGGCCTTTCTCGGCCGCGAGGTGGCCGGCGAAGTGCTCGACACCCGCGCTCATCGCGGCATCGTCCAGTACGACCCGACCGAACTGGTGGTCACGGTGCGCGCCGGCACGCCGTTGTACGAGCTGCTCGCTGCGCTGGATGACGCCGGGCAAATGTTGCCCTGCGAACCGCCATCCTTTGCCGACAGCGCCACGGTCGGCGGCATGATCGCCGCAGGATTGTCCGGGCCACGCCGGCCGTGGTCCGGCTCGGTACGCGACTTCGTTCTCGGCACGCGGGTGATCACCGGCCTCGGTCAGCATCTGCGCTTCGGTGGCGAAGTGATGAAAAACGTCGCCGGTTATGATCTTTCGCGACTGATGGCCGGCAGTTTCGGTTGCCTCGGCGTGCTCACCGAAGTGTCGCTGAAAGTCCTGCCGAAACCGCGCCAGTGCCTGAGCATCCGCCTCGATATCGACTGCGCTCGGGCCTTGAGCAAACTTGCCGAATGGGGCCAGCAACCGCTGCCGATCAGCGCCGCGTGCCACGATGGCCGGAGCCTGTACCTGCGCCTGGAAGGTGGCGAAGGTTCGGTGACGGCGGCGCATCAACGCCTCGGCGGCGAGCCGCTGGATTCGGGTTTCTGGCGCGACCTCAACGAACAGCGCCTGAGTTTTTTCGACGAAGGTTTGCCGCTGTGGCGCCTGTCATTGCCGAACAACCTCGGCCCGCTCGAGCTACCCGGCGAGCAACTGATCGATTGGGCCGGCGCGCAACGCTGGGTAAAATCCGAAAGCTCTGAGATTCACGCACTCGCCCATTCCTTAGGCGGCCATGCAACGTGCTTTACCCACGGCGCCACCGATTCGCCGTTCCAACCCTTGGCGCCAACCCTGCTGCGCTACCACCGGCAACTCAAGGCGCAACTCGACCCGCAAGGGCTGTTCAACCCCGGACGCATGTGCGCGGAGGTTTAGCCATGCAAACCACCCTCAGCGAGCAATCGCGAAAATTGCCCCGGGCTGGCGAAGCGGAAAAGATCCTGCGCACCTGCGTGCATTGCGGCTTCTGCAACGCGACATGCCCGACGTATCAATTGCTCGGCGATGAACTCGATGGCCCGCGCGGGCGCATTTATCTGATCAAGCAAGTGCTCGAAGGCGCACCGGCCACCGAACAGACGCAGCTGCATCTGGACCGTTGCCTGTCGTGCCGCAACTGCGAAACCACCTGCCCGTCCGGCGTCGATTATCACAACCTGCTCGACATCGGCCGTGCGGTGGTCGACAGCGCGGTGCCACGCCCCGCCGCCCAGCGCTTGCTGCGCGAAGGCTTGCGCGCGTTGGCGCCGAATCCGGCTGTGTTCAAAGGCTTACTGCGCATGGGCGCGACCTTTCGGCCTCTGCTGCCGCGCCTGCTGGAAAGCAAACTGCCGCAGCGCTTGGGTGTTATGGGGTCGCGCCCTCCTCCTCGGCATGCGCGCCGGGTGTTATTGCTCGAAGGCTGCGTGCAACCGGGCCTGTCGCCGAACACCAATGACGCGACCGCGCGGGTGCTCGATCGCTTGGGCATCAGCGTCACCCCGGTGAGCGAGGCCGGTTGCTGCGGCGCTCTCGACTATCACCTCGACGCTCAGGCCAAAGGTCTTGACCGCGCTCGACAGAACATCGACGCCTGGTGGCCGCACCTGCAGAACGGCGCAGAAGCCATCGTGCAGACGGCCAGCGGTTGTGGCGCGTTCATCAAGGATTACGGGCATTTGCTTGCGGACGACCCGATCTACGCCTCGAAAGCACGGCGGATCAGCGAAATGACTCGGGATCTGGTGCAAATCATCGCCGAGGAACCGCTGGAGCAAGTGTGCGCCGCCAGCGAACGACGCATCGCCGTGCATTGCCCGTGCACTTTGCAGCACGCACTGAAACTCGGCGGCGCCGTGGAAACAGTGCTGACCCGACTTGGCTTCAACCTCACACCAGTGCCGGACGGCCATTTGTGCTGCGGCTCGGCGGGCACTTACTCGCTGACCCAACCGGTGCTGGCGCGGCAACTGCGCGATCAGCGCCTCAACGCCCTGGAAAGCGGCCGGCCGGAGTTGATCGTCACTTCCAACGTGGGCTGTCAGAGCCATCTGGGCAGCGCCGGGCGCACGCCGGTCAGGCACTGGATAGAACTGGTGGATCAGTCGTTGGCAGAATGAAGTTCGTAGGATTCTTCGTTTGCCCGCGTGGGCGAAGGCTGCGATCTTTTCCGGCATCCATTTCGTCACCGTGGCAGGAATTTTTTTCATGACCGTGCAGCCGTTCGTCAGCCCCGACCTGATCCGCCAACGCTTCTCCCGAGCGATGTCCGACATGTACCGCGAAGAGGTGCCGCTGTACGGCGCGCTGATGGAACTGGTGGAAAAAACCAACCGCGAAGTGCTGACACGTCAGCCTGATATTGCCGGACAGCTCAAGCGCACCGGCGAAATCGAGCGATTGGACATGGAACGCCACGGCGCCATTCGCGTCGGCACCGCGAGCGAACTGGCCACCCTCGCCCGCCTGTTCGCGGTGATGGGCATGCAACCGGTGGGTTATTACGACCTGACCCCGGCCGGTGTGCCGGTGCATTCAACGGCGTTTCGTGCGGTGCATGAAGAAGCGCTGCAGGTCAGCCCGTTTCGCGTGTTCACCTCGTTGCTGCGCCTGGAGCTGATTGAAGACGCTGAATTGCGTTCGTTTGCCGAGTCGGTACTGGCCCGTCGTTCGATTTTTACTGAAGAGGCGTTGCGCCTGATAGAACAGGCGGAAACGGCAGGCGGACTGAATGACGCCGAAGCCGCAGAATTCGTCCGACAGGCACTGGAGACTTTTCGCTGGCACCACAGCGCCACCGTCAGTGCCGCGCAATACCAAAAACTCAGCGCTCAGCACCGCTTGATCGCCGATGTCGTTGCGTTCAAAGGCCCGCACATCAACCACCTGACCCCACGCACGCTGGACATCGACACCGTGCAGGAGCAGATGCCTGCCCATGGCATCACACCCAAAGCGGTGATTGAAGGCCCACCGCGCCGCGACTGCCCGATCCTGCTGCGCCAGACCAGCTTCAAAGCGCTGGACGAGCCGATCGCCTTCACCGATCAGCCCGAAACCCGTGGCAGCCACAGCGCGCGTTTCGGCGAAATCGAACAACGCGGCGCCGCCCTCACGCCTAAGGGTCGCGCGCTGTATGACCGCTTGTTGAATGCCGCTCGCGATGAATTGGGCGACTTCCCTAACGAAGGCAATGCCGCACGCTACGAAGCGCTGATGACGCAGCACTTTGCGGAATTTCCTGACAGCATCGAGGGCATGCGCGAACAGGGGCTGGCGTACTTTCGTTATTTCGCTACGGAAAAGGGCATCGCGGCGCACGGACTTGGCGAATCGTCCTTGGAGGACTTGCTGCGCGATAGCTACGTGAAAGCGGAGCCGCTGGTGTACGAAGATTTCCTGCCGGTGAGTGCGGCGGGGATTTTTCAGTCGAACCTCGGCGATTCTGCGCAGACGCATTACGCCGAACACTCCAATCGACAGGCTTTCGAACAGGCGCTGGGGCGTTCGACCATTGATGAGCTGGGGTTGTATGCCGAGACGCAACGGCGGTCGATTGAGGAATGTGCCCAGGTGCTGCTGATCAAACGGCTCTGACGATTCGGCCTTGGAAACAAGGCGGCTTTTGAAACTGAAAAACGTGGGCGGACAGCATGCGGGTCAATGAACTGCAACGTTTTCGTGTCAATGACGAAGAAGTGATCGATGGCGCCTGATATCCTCTGCACCAGGATTCAAAGCCCAGCGCTTTCAAGGACGTTCATGACCATGCAGAATATCGTACGTTACTGGCACGCCGTCGAGTTGCTGCAACCCCAGGCAGCGCCCCAGCTGAAGAAGCGCGAAAGCGATTATCAGCCTTACTACCAGGATCTCCCTCTTACCGCCAAGGTTCTGCCGTGGATGCCGACGAATCCTCTGGCCAGGGAAAATCTTCCGGAAAAACGCGCATGGAGTCACACGCTCTACGCTCACCTTTACGATAATCTGGTTGTAACCCGCCGGCTGGCCGAGTTGTACGGCGCTGATCAAGGGTACAAAGAGCCGCAACGGCGCACGTCAGCGCTGTTCTCGCTCAAGTTCAATCAGGAAGGCATGATGTTGATCGACAGCCTTGTTCTGTCCAGTGAGGCATGGTTTGTCGGTTGCGCCATCAATCATCAGGACTGGACACGCGGCTTCGACGAAACTCAAAAGTTTCTCCGCGAACAGGCCAACAGCCACTTCAGTGGTGTAGCGCAGGCTGATGATCTTCGCAGCATGACTGACTATGTGCGCAAAGTGCTGGGGGTCGATGAATTCTTCTCCGATCAACCGCGCATGCATCGCTTCCGCTCAGCACCGATCAATCCGAACAAGCCCGAACAGGAAGACGATCCACTCAACAGCTTTTTGCTGGAGGACCTCTGCGACGTTGCCGATGCGCTGGCGCGTGGCAAAACCAGCGAGGCGTTGGCTCGTTACCTCAGCCATCACGCCCCGGAGGAGCGCCAGCATCTGGATCAGGCAGATGCTGATCCGGCGCTTATCAATCGCCTCGCACCGTCGCAATATGCCGCAGGCTGCTGGCCTGCCGAACGACATCTAGGGCTGGTGCACTCCCAACAACTGGCAGTCAACAGCCTGTTGCACGAGCTCAGTTTCAAGGCCGGTATCCTGGGGGTCAACGGTCCTCCCGGCACCGGAAAGACCACCTTGCTGCGTGATCTGATTGCCGCGGTGGTGACGCAGCGCGCGGACGTACTGGCGTCGTTCGACAGGGCTTCGCAGGCCTTTACCAAGGATGGACGCGAAGTTGCCAATGACGCTGGACATAACCGGTCTGCCTATACACTCGATGCGCGATTGCTCGGATTCGAAATGGTCGTGGCCTCGTCCAATAACGGTGCCGTGGAAAACGTCACTCTCGAGTTGCCTCAACAGGACAGGATCGATCCTTCGTGGCGGCCCGATGCAGATTACTTCAGCGAACTGGCCAGCCTGACAAGTGGCAAGCCCGCCTGGGGCATGATCTCGGCAGCGCTGGGAAGCAAGGCTAAACGCACGCTGTTTGTGGATCGCTTTTATCACGGAAAACGTCCACCCAAAGATAAAACAGGCGCACCGCTGGAATCGTCACAACCGCAAACGCCGGAGTTGAACGAAGACGAAGCGTTGTACAGCGAAAATCCCTTGCTCGACAGCGCTGAGGTCGATGCCGCCGAAGCAAATGACAAGCCCTCTCCAAAGGGCATGCGCGACTGGTTGTTCGAACAGGCCGCGAACATGAAATCGCTTACCTCAACTGAAAAAGCCGCTCTCTGGCGAGAATCCGTCCAGCAATATCAGAACGCGAAGAGCGCCGAACAGGCGTTGCGTGCGCAAGTCAGTGACATCACCTCGCATATCGAGGCTGTGAACAGCGCCAGAGCGCAGATCCTGAAATCCACCCAGCAACGTCATACCCATCTGGTTGAGCGCCGCCGCCTTGATGAGGAGCAGGCCTTGCTGGAAGTTCGCCAACTCACCCCGGCACGGGAACAGTTGCAGCAGCAACTGCAACGCCTTGAAACGCATCTGACACTGAAACCAGGTTTTCTCGCCAACCTGTTCAGCTTGTGGGGCGCGCAGCGCCAATGGTTAGCTCGACAACGGATGCTCGTCAGCGCTCACGCTCTGGCAAAGGATGCCTACGACAGCATTCAACGTCTAATGCAGCGAATCAGCAGTCAGCTCAGCGAACTCGACCTGCAACTGGCCGCTGATCAAGAGCAGGTCGACCAAGCCGAGCGTGACGCTCGCCATCAGGTGGAAAAGGCTCGCAGCGTTGCTCAGACCGGTAAAGCAAGGCATGTGCTAGCGTGGCTTGACCATGGCGCAATGGGTCGAGGCAGTGACATCGAGCTGCTGGAACCCTGGATCGTCGAAGGCTGGCGTCAGGCCCGGAGCAAGGTGTTCATCGAAGCACTCAAGCTCCACCAGACCTTTTTCAGGATCGAGGCATCACGTCTGGGTGGCAATCTGGGTTTTATTACCAGTTTGCTGACTGGCAGTCGTTACGGCGGAGTGTCTCAAGCGGTCATGCGTTCGGCATGGGCGTCTTTGTTCATGGTAGTACCGGTGCTCAGCAGCACCTTTGCTTCGTTCGCTCGGTCTTTTGGCAGCCTTGGGTGCGGCGAGATCGGCTGGCTGTTGGTGGACGAAGCGGGTCAGGCTACTCCGCAAGCCGCAACGGGCGCACTGTGGCGCGCTCAGCGCGCCGTACTGGTCGGTGATCCGCTTCAGCTCGAACCTATCGTGACCGTTTCAGACGCGGTGCTCGAACATATGCGCACACGCTATCAGGTCGACGCTCACTGGCTACCCAATCGCCAGTCAGCTCAGTCGCTTGCCGATCAAGCCACTCGATGGGGCCGGATGGCCGGTCCAAAAGGGCAAAAATGCTGGGTCGGCCTGCCATTGGTCGTGCACCGCCGTTGCGACAAACCCATGTTCGACCTGGCTAATCGCATCGCGTACGACGGGGCCATGATCTACGGCACTGTTGCTCCTGCTGCCGATAAGGAAACGCCGGCGCGCCTGCTGACCGGCTGGGTCCATGCAAGCGGCCAGTCAAGCGGCAACTGGGTCGACAATGAAGGGCTGGAGCTCGATCGTTTGCTGGGCTTACTCGATGCCAGTGGAGTACCGTCGGACAGTATTGCCGTCATCACACCTTTTCAAGACGTGCGGAATCATCTCAAAGACCGTCTGCCTGGCAAAATTGTGCGAGGCACCATTCACACCATGCAGGGTAAAGAAGCTGCGGTAATCATTCTTGTTCTGGGTGGCAGCAGCGACAATCCAGGTGCCCGGGAATGGGCCGTTTCAAAACCCAATCTGCTTAACGTCGCCGTCACCCGCGCGAGACGACGCCTGTATGTAATCGGCGATCGTAATGACTGGCGACAGCGCAAATTGTTCTGCGATGTCATGGAGCTGTTGCCAGCTCTGCCTTCAATAACGAATGAGATGTTTGCCTGAGCAACAGGCTTGGCGATCATTGCCACCTCGATGCCCAACTGCGCAAGAAGTTGCGCAGTTGGTCGTAATATTTCAGGGCCTGAATCCCCTGCAGCCCAAGCGGTGCAAGCCCTGCAGCCAAGTGCGCAAGAAGTTGCGCAGTACTGCGCAACTTCTTGCGCACTTCCTCCCGATTTTCCCGCTGAAAAACGCCGCGAATGATGACCAACCAGCGTGGCGCCCCCGCCATCCGGGCACCGCGCAAAACCTGGCACGCTCCTTGATAACACTGGGTCACCCACCGGGCGATTTCGCCTCCGGGCACCCTAAATTTATCCGCAAGGAGAGCACCCCATGGCAACACCAGCGTACATGTCGGTTACCGGCGAAAAACAAGGCCTGATCACT
>NZ_JBEOPW010000027.1:0-43209 GCF_040310465.1 Pseudomonas sp. H26/SER47-MNA-CIBAN-0231
CAATGTGCCTATTAAAAAGTGTCCACCATGTCTCCGAACACCTGTCCACCATGTGTCCGGTACATACAGGGAGAGGGTTAGGGTGAGGGGCAGGCTTTTGTCCGCTCAGCCGCCAACCCCTGACTTGCCGCCCGGTAAAAGGTAAACTTTGCGGCCCTCGCAGGAGCAACCATGAATTATCGTCACGCCTTCCATGCCGGCAATCACGCCGATGTGTTCAAACACCTGACCTTGACCCGCCTCATCGCCCTGATGTCGCGCAAGGAGCAGCCGTTTGCCTATCTCGACACGCATGCCGGCATCGGTCTGTATGACTTGCAGGGCGATCAGGCCAATCGCACCGGCGAGTACCTGGAAGGCATTGCGCGGTTGTGGGCTCAGCCGGATCTGCCGGCGCTGACCGCCGACTACATGAAGGTGCTGCACGAGATGAACCCGGATGGCCAGTTGCGCTATTACCCGGGTTCGCCGGAGCTGGCACGGCGTCTGACGCGGCCGCAGGATCGGGTGATGCTCAACGAGAAGCATCCCGAAGATGGCGTGTTGCTCAAGGACAACATGGCCGGCGATCGTCGAGTGAAAGTGCATCTGGGCGAGGGCTGGCATGTGGCGCGGGCGATGTTGCCGGTGCAGGAAAAGCGCGCGGTGATGCTGATCGATCCGCCGTTCGAGCAACTGGACGAGATGCAGCGTTGCGCGGCGTCGATGAAAGAAGCCATCGGCCGCATGCGTCAGACCGTGGCTGCGATCTGGTATCCGGTGAAGGATCAGCGTGCACTGCGGCGTTTCTATCAGGACCTGGCAGGCACGGGTGCACCGAAGTTGCTGCGTGTGGAGCTGCTGGTGCATCCGCTGGACACGCCGAACAGCCTGAACGGTTCCGGGCTGGCGATCGCCAATCCGCCGTGGGGGCTGGAAGAAGAATTGCGTGAGTTGCTGCCGTGGTTGTCGAAGAAGCTGGGGCAGACTCAGGGTGGCTGGCAGATGGATTGGCTGATTGCCGAGAGCTGATCGCCGAGCGATCGTTCCCACGCTCCGCGTGGGAATGCCTCAATGGACGCTCTGCGTCCGCTGTCAGGACGCGGAGCGTCCCGGGCTGCATTCCCACGCAGAGCGTGGGAACGATCAGGCGGGGTTAGTTGCCCGCAAGGCTTGCTGGCATGCAAACGCCGGTGCCGCCAATCCCGCAGTAACCTTCAGGGTTTTTCGCCAGATACTGCTGGTGATACGCCTCGGCAAAGTACACGGGCGGGGCCTGGTCGATCTCGGTGCTGATTTCACCCAGACCGGCCTTGGCCAGTTCCGCCTGATACACGTCTTTGCTTTTCAGTGCCGCATCCAGTTGCTCCGGGGTGGTGGCGTAGATCACTGAGCGGTACTGAGTGCCGATGTCGTTGCCCTGACGCATGCCCTGAGTCGGGTTGTGCAGTTCCCAGAACATCGCCAGCAGCTCTTCATAGCTGACCTGGGCCTTGTCATACACCACCAATACCACTTCGGCGTGCCCGGTCAGGCCCGAGCAGACCTCTTCGTACGTCGGGTTCGGCGTGAAGCCGCCGGCGTAACCGACGACTGTGCTGACCACGCCTTCGCGCTGCCAGAAACGTCGTTCCGCGCCCCAAAAGCAACCCAGACCGAAGATTGCAAAGTCGACGTCCTGAAAGAATGGACCGAGCAGCGGGGTGTCTTCGAAGACGAAGTGTTTTTCCGGCAGGATCATCGGGGTTTCGCGGCCGGGCAGGGCTTGTTCTTTGGTTGGAAGCACGTTTTTGTTCACCAGAATTTCCGAGCGCAGAACCATGAGCGTTCCTCTCAGTCAGGTTGGAGGTAAAAAGTCAGACCGCCAGTGTGCCGAATGATGCCGGAATTCGCACTATCCAAAATGTGGGAGCGAGCTTGCTCGCGAAAGCGGGGTGTCAGGCGAAGAAGATGCCATCGGATTTATCGCCTTCGCGAGCAGGCTCGCTCCCACAAGGGATCTTCATAGAAGCCGGCGTTAAAGACAGAGCGGCCCACGCGGATAGCGCCTGAGCGCTTTGATCAGTTCATCACCGGGAATCGGTCGGTCGAACAGATAACCCTGACCGACGTCGCAACGATGCCGGCGCAGGAACGCCAGCTGCTCGGCGGTTTCGATGCCTTCGGCGACAACTTTGAGTTTCAGGTTGTGGGCCATGGCGATCACCGCAGAGGTGATTTCCATGTCGTCCTGGTTGTCCGGGATTTCATGGATGAAGCTGCGATCAATCTTAATGATGTCGATCGGAAATTTCTTCAGATAGCTCAGCGACGAGTACCCGGTGCCGAAGTCATCCATGGCCAGGGTCAGGCCCAGGCGTTTGAGCTGGTCGAGCTGCAAATGCGTGTCTTCGGTGGCTTCCAGCAGCAGGCCTTCGGTCAGCTCGAGTTCGAGCAGACTAGCCGGCAGCGCTTCTTCCCTGAGGATGTTGGCGATCGAGGCGACCAGATCCGGATCGGAGAACTGTTTCGGTGACAGATTGATTGCCACTTGCAGATTGCCCAAGCCGGCGGCGGTCAAGGATTTGCTCATGCGGCAGGCCTGACGAGCAATCCACTTGCCGATCGGAATGATCAGGCCGGTTTCCTCGGCGACGCTGATGAACTGGTCCGGGCGAATCATGCCGCGTTCCGGATGGTTCCAGCGCAACAGCGCTTCCATGCCCAGCAAGCGACCGCTGCGCAGGCACAGTTTCGGCTGGTAAAACACGTCCAGCTCGTTCTGGGTCAGGGCGCGGCGCAGGTTGTTCTCGACGAAAAGTTTGTAACTGGCTTCGGCGTTCAGCGCTTCAGTGAACACCTGCAACTGGTGTTTACCGTTGGCCTTGGCCTTGTGCAGCGCCAGGCCGGCGTTGCGCATCAGGGTTTGCGGATCGCGCCCGTGCAGCGGCGCGCAGGCCAGGCCGACGGAGCCGGTGACGCTGATCAGCTGATTGTCGACGAACATCGGCTTGTCGAGGGTCATCAGCAACTGACTGGCGATCTGCTGCCCGGCTTCAAGATCGGTGTCGTCGAGCAACACGGCGAATTCGTTACTGGCAAAACGCGCCAGGCTGCCACTCGGGCTGAGGCTGTTGCGCAGGCGCCGGGCGAGGCTGATCAACAGTTTGTCGCCGGTCTGGTGGCCGAGGCTGTCGTTGATCCGCTTGAAGTTGTCGATGTCCACCAGCAACAGGCTGATCGGCGTATCGCTGTCGCGGGCGAAGCGCTCATCGAGATTGCGGATGAATGCCGGACGGTTGCCAAGGTTGGTCAGGTTGTCGGTGTAGGCCAGGCGCTCGATGCGTTGCTGGGCCAATTTGGTCTGAGTGATGTCTTCGTAGATGCCGATGTAATGCGTCAGCTCACGATTGTCGCCATAGACCTTGGAGATCGACAGCTGCCCCCAGTACGGTTCGAGATTCTTGCGGCGGCTCTTGAATTCGCCCTGCCAGCTGTTGCTCTGGGCCAGCGCCGAGGGCGCATCGAACAGCAGCTCGCTGAGATTTTCCAGGGCGGGCAGTTCCGACAGGCGCTGACCGTGGACTTCCTCGGTGGTGTACTGGGTGATCGCGGTGAAGCTCGGGTTGACGTACTCGACCACGCCGTCGCAGTTGACCAGCAAGAAGGCGTTGGCGCTTTGCTCGACCGCGCGTTGAAACAGGTGCAGGGCGCTGGTGGCGGTGCGCCGGTTGTGGTTGTTGATCACCTGCGCGAACTGGTCGGCCAGTTCGCCGGCAAAGGCGATTTCGTCGGACTGCCAGGCGCGGGTGACGCCGGTTTGTTCCAGGCACAACACGCCGACTACCTGGCCGTCGACGCGGATGCTGGCGTCGAGCATGGCGTTGACGTCACGTGGACGCATCGCCTCGGCCATCTCGCGGGTGCGCGGGTCGTGCATGGCGTTGTGCGCATCGATGGCGCGGCTGCTGTGCAGCGCTTCCATGTAATCGGGGAAGCCGCTGATATCGATCGGCTCCGGCAGGATGTATTCCTGAGTTGCGCGATGGTAGGCGGAGATCGGCAGCAAGCGCTGGCCTTCGAGGTTCCACAGGCTGGCGCAGTCGATTTCGTAGATATCGCAGGCGCAGCGGGTGATCAGCTCGGCGGCTTCCTGTAGCGAGTTGTGCGTGCTGTAGCGCTGGCGTGCGAGTAGCAGAATCAGATCCTGCTGGGCGCGCACGCGGTCCAGATGCTGCAGTTGTTCCTGCTGGGCACGCTGGTTCAGCTCAAGGGCGATTTGCAGGCGCGAGTTCTGGGTTTCCAGATCCACCGAAGGCAGCGCCTGGGTTTCGTCGAACACCTCGTCGACCGCCAGCAGATAGCCGCGCAGCAAGTGCCGGTTGTGCTGTTTGTAAGCTTCGCCCAGCTCGAGCATGTTCAACGCGCCGGCGGCGGTGTGCAGGGTGTAGCGCACCACGTAATGCGCGCTTTTGCTCAACTGCTGCTGGATCGCGTCATGCAGTTGGTAGCGCGCTTCGGGCTCCATCAGGCTGGCGTAGGGCGAGCCGACCAGTGCGCAGAGCTCGACGGCCGGCTGGCCAAACTGGCGTTCGCAGTTGGGATCGAGGAACAGCATTGCCCAACTCGCTTCATTCAAGCGCTCGAAACGCAGCATGCCGAGCCGCGAGGGCACAGGCAACTGCGTCACTACCTCGGCCGCCATACGGCTGGCGGCATCGGGCTGGCTCTTCATGAAGGAAACTCGCTTGGAAATATGCTGAATGCGCCGGGCTCTCGCCCTCTTGTCTGTTGGCTGCGGCAAGGTTGCATCATTGCGGCACCGACTGACAAGAGAGATGAAGGCCAAGTGCTATAAGAATATGTCGGCTGCAGTGAACATTTCTCCAGTGCACAACTGAAATGAGCAGAAGATCGCAGCCTTGAACAGCTCTTGCAGGCGCCACGTAGCCATGTAGGCGCTGCCAAAGGCTGCGATCTTTTGGTGTTTCAACGCAATTTCATACTGATCGACTGCAACTTCTTGCCATCGCGGTCATGGTAATTGACCAATATCTGATCAGCCTCAACGACCACATGCGCAAAATTGTCCTGACTCACCACCGCACTGGTCAGCTCGTGCCGATAATCCCCGGCCGCTGTGCGCACCAGCGGTTGATCGAGGATGAACGTCGAGGCCTTGGCATACGGCAGCAATTTGCTGTTGTGCAACGGCGAGGACACGATGGTGTGCACCTCGAAATCGGTGTCCTCGCTGTGACTCAAGCGACTGATCAGCGAGCCATGGACGTCGCCGGAGACGAACACCACGTTCTTGATCCGGTGAGTGCGGATGGTTTCCAGCAGACGCAGACGCTGCTCGGGAAAAGCTTTCCAGGCATCGTCACCGTTGAACTTGCGATCGGGATAGAACATCACGCTGGTCACCACGAACTTTACCCGTGCCGGGCTATGGATCAGCCATTGCAGCAGGGCCTGTTCCTGCTCGATGTCGAGAATGCGCCGGTCATCCTTCGACAAGTTGCGTCGGGTGCGGCTGTCGGTGACGAACCAGGCGATATCGCTGTCGCCGAACTGATACCAATAATGCTTCAAGGTATTCCGGTCTATCTGGCCCTCGCTGTTATATGCGTAAACCGGGCTGTGGCTGGCTTGATAAAGTTCATAAGCGGCCATGGCGTTGCGATACAAGTCCTTGTCCGCATCTTTAGCATTGGCGGGCCAGTTATCTTCTATTTCATGATCGTCGAGCATCATGTAAGTCGATGTATTGGACATCAATCGTTGAATATTCGGTTGCGAGAATGCCGTTCGATACTTCTTCAGAATGTCTTTGGCTTCGCGATCCGGTGCAATGATATTCAAATCATCTACATACACTTGATCGCCGGTCATGATCACTGCGCTGACGGGTAGATGACTGTTCTCGACAAGTTGATTGATCGAGCCAAAGATGCGATCGCCCAGTTGCGGCAACGAAGCAATGCCCGCGGTGATCCGCAGATAACGGCAAGATCCGACGATAAATCCCCGGGGCTGGCTGGCTTGCGCGGTGCGGGTACGAAAGCGGTAGAGCTGTCGCGGCCATTGCAGTGGAAACTCCACCACTGTGTCGATGGTGTGTACCGGATTCATCGGGCTTAACCAGCCGGCTTGATATTCGTATTCACAATCGGCGTCCAGATCCTGTAATACCAGTACGCCCGACATGTCGTTGGCTGAATGCAAAAGTGTAAATACGCTGTTGGACCATTTTTCCGTTCCGGCCTTGCGAGCGCGAACTCCGGCAAATACGCGTTTTTTGTCCTGTTGTTCGCCGCGCATGAAAATGCGAACTTCGTTAGTTGTGGCGTGGCCCACGATGGGGCCGATAGTCGGTTTGAACATGATCGATTCCGTTCGAGATTTTAATAAGATGAATTAAATAAGCGGAGCGCATTGAAGCAACTTTCCTGAGCAGAGGTTAGTTGGCCGGCGGCAGAAAATATTGGCGTTAAGTGGACCAGACCTGTGGCCGATGTCAGCGCAGGTTGTAGGAAAGAGGCGCGATCCGGTTTATTTCAGGTAAAAAAAAGCCCCGTCAATTGACGGGGTTGAGGTACGAGCGTGTGGCGCTCGAAAGGGTGCAGCAAGCGGCCCTCCGTCGCCGGAGGGCCGTTTGGGTTACAGCAGGATGGTGCGGATGTCGCCCAACAGGCTGCCCAGACGCTGAGTGAAGCGTGCAGCAGCAGCGCCGTTGATCACGCGGTGATCGTAGGACAGCGACAGTGGCAGCATCAGCTTCGGCTGGAAGGCTTTGCCGTCCCAGACTGGCTGGATGGTTGCCTTGGAAACACCAAGGATCGCCACTTCCGGCGCGTTGACGATCGGCGTGAAGCCGGTGCCGCCAATGTGGCCGAGGCTGGAAATGGTGAAGCAGGCGCCCTGCATCTCGTCCGAGGACAGCTTCTTGGTGCGGGCTTTTTCAGCCAGCGAAGCCGCTTCGGCTGCCAGTTGCAGCAGGCTCTTCTGGTCGACGTTCTTGATCACCGGCACCAGCAGGCCATCCGGAGTGTCGACGGCGAAGCCGATGTTCACGTATTTCTTGCGGATGATCGCCTTGCCGCTTGGTGCCAGCGAACTGTTGAAGTCCGGCAGCTCCTTGAGCAGGTGCGCGCAAGTCTTGAGCAGCAGCGGCAGGATGGTCAGTTTGACGCCAGCCTTCTCGGCCACGGCTTTTTGCGCAACACGGAAGGCTTCCAGCTCGGTGATGTCCGCCGAGTCGAATTGCGTGACGTGTGGCACGTTCAGCCAGCTGCGGTGCAGGTTGGCAGCGCCGACCTGCATCAGACGGGTCATCGGCACTTCTTCGATTTCGCCGAAACGGCTGAAATCGACCACCGGGATCGGCGGGATGCCTGCGCCACCGGTAGCGCCGCCAGCAGCGGCCGGTGCTTCCTTGGCCTTCTGCATCATCGCCTTGACGTAAACCTGCACGTCTTCCTTGAGGATGCGACCGTGCGGACCGCTGGCGCCAACGGCGCTCAGCTCGACGCCGAACTCGCGGGCCAGTTGACGCACGGCAGGGCCGGCGTGAACTTTGGCGCCCGGTTTCGCTGGTGTAGCAGCCGGTGCGGCGGCTGCAGCGGCAGCAGGTGCAGCGGCAGCCGGAGCAGCAGCGGCAGGTGCCGGAGCGCTCGGTGCAGCAGCCGCAGCCGGGGCAGCAGCCGGGGCCGCGCCTTTGACTTTGAGCTTGAGGATCAGGTCGCCGGTACCGACTTCGTCATCGAGCTTGATCGAAACGCTTTCGACCACGCCAGCGGCAGGCGATGGAATTTCCATGCTCGCCTTGTCGGATTCCAGGGTGATCAGCGACTGGTCGGCTTCGACGGTATCGCCGGCCTTGACCAACACTTCGATGATCTTGGCTTTGCCAGCCGAGCCGATGTCCGGAACGTGGATGTCCTGAACGCTGTCGGCAACCGGTGCTGCTGGCGCGGCTGCCGGAGCAGGCGCAGCGGCAGCGGCCGGTGCAGCAGCCTGGGCCGGAGCGGCAGCCGCAGGGGCCGCAGCACCCGCCACTTCCAGATCCAGAATCAGATCGCCAGTGCCGACTTCGTCGTTGAGCTTGACGCTGATGGCCTTGACCACGCCAGCGGCAGGCGACGGGATTTCCATGCTGGCCTTGTCGGATTCCAGGGTGATCAGCGATTGATCAGCTTCGACGCTGTCGCCGACCTTGACCTGAATCTCGATGATCTGTGCCTTGCCCGACGAACCGATGTCCGGCACGTGCACTTGCTGTACCGAGGCCGCAGCAGGAGCAGCGGCAGGCGCGGCAGCAGCAGGTTTCTCTTCGGCTTTCGCAGCAGGAGCGGCGGCAGGTGCCGGGGCCGCTTCAGCGGCGCCCTCGACTTCCAGCTCGAGCAGTTCGTCGCCTTCTTTCAGACGATCGCCCAGCTTCACTTTCAGGCTCTTGATGACGCCGGCTTTCGGGGCCGGCACTTCCATGCTGGCCTTGTCCGATTCCAGGGTCAGGATGCTCTGGTCGGCTTCGATGCGGTCGCCGACCTTCACAAACAGTTCAATTACTTCACCTTCACCGCTGCCGATGTCAGGTACGCGAATGAGTTCGCTCACAAAATGTCTCCTCAGCAGTCCAGTGGGTTGCGTTTTTCCGGGTCGATGCCGAACTTGGCGATGGCTTCGGCCACAACCTTAGGTTCGATATCACCACGGTCAGCCAGTGCTTCCAGGGCTGCCAACACCACGAAATGACGGTCGACTTCGAAGAAATGACGCAGTTTCTTGCGGCTGTCGCTGCGGCCGAAACCGTCGGTGCCCAGGACTTTGAATTCCTTGGACGGTACCCACTGACGGATCTGCTCGGCGAACAGCTTCATGTAGTCGGTAGAAGCAATGACCGGACCTTTACGACCGTTCAGGCACTCTTCGACGTAGCTCAGCTTAGGCTTCTGGCCAGGCTTGAGACGGTTGCTGCGCTCTACAGCGAGGCCGTCGCGACGCAGTTCGTTGAAGCTGGTAACGCTCCAGACGTCGGCGCCGATGTTGAACTCTTCACGCAGGATCTTCGCCGCTTCACGCACTTCGCGCAGGATGGTGCCGGAGCCCATCAGCTGAACGTGGTGCGCCGCATCGCGAGTGTCTTCCTCAAGCAGGTACATGCCTTTCTTGATGCCTTCTTCGGCACCGGCCGGCATGGCTGGCTGCTGGTACGACTCGTTCATCACGGTGATGTAGTAGAAGATGTCCTGTTGCTCTTCGGTCATCTTCTTCATGCCGTCCTGAATGATCACCGCCAGCTCGTAGCCGTAGGTCGGATCGTAGGTGCGGCAGTTCGGGATAGTCGCGGCCAGCAAGTGGCTGTGACCGTCTTCGTGCTGCAGACCTTCACCGTTCAGGGTGGTACGGCCAGCGGTGCCGCCGATCAGGAAGCCACGGGTACGGCTGTCGCCAGCGGCCCAGGCCAGGTCGCCGATACGCTGGAAGCCGAACATCGAGTAGAAGATGTAGAACGGCAGCATTGGCTGGTTGTGGCTGGAGTACGAAGTACCGGCAGCGATGAACGAGCTCATGGCGCCTGCTTCGTTGATGCCTTCTTCAAGGATCTGACCTTTCTGGTCTTCCTTGTAGAACATCACCTGGTCTTTATCGACTGGCTCGTAGAGCTGGCCGACGGAGGAGTAGATGCCCAACTGACGGAACATGCCTTCCATACCGAAGGTACGGGCTTCGTCCGGGATGATCGGGACGATGCGCGGGCCGATTTCCTTGTCCTTGACCAGCTGCGCGAGGATCCGCACGAACGCCATGGTGGTGGAAATTTCACGGTCGCCCGAGCCATCGAGGATGGCTTTCAGGGTGTCCAGATCCGGAGTCGGTACGCTGAAGCTCTGCGCGCGGCGCTGCGGCACGAAACCGCCCAGTGCGGCACGGCGCTCGGCGAGGTAGCGGGCTTCGGCGCTGTTTGGCTCTGGCTTGAAGAACGGCAGGTTCTCCAGCTCTTCGTCCTTGACCGGGATGTCGAAGCGGTCGCGGAACAACTTCAGGCTCTCGACGTCGACCTTCTTGGTGTTGTGCGCAGTGTTTTTCGCTTCGCCGGCACCGGTGCCATAACCCTTGATGGTCTTGGCGAGGATGACGGTCGGTTGTTCCTTGTGGTTGACCGCTTCGTGGTACGCCGCGTAGACCTTGTACGGGTCGTGGCCGCCACGGTTGAGTTTCCAGATCTCGTCGTCGGACAGATCGGCAACCATTGCCTTGAGTTCAGGCGTGTTGAAGAAGTGCTCGCGAACGAACGCGCCGTCTTTGGCTTTGTAGTTCTGGTACTCGCCGTCGATGACTTCGTCCATGCGACGTTGCAGGATACCGTCGACGTCTTTGGCCAGCAGCGGGTCCCAGAAACGGCCCCAGATGACTTTGGTCACGTTCCACTGAGCGCCGCGGAACACGCCTTCGAGTTCCTGGATGATCTTGCCGTTGCCGCGAACCGGGCCGTCGAGGCGCTGCAGGTTGCAGTTGATGACGAAGATAAGGTTGTCCAGCTTCTCGCGGCCGGCCAGGGAGATCGCGCCCAGGGATTCCGGCTCGTCGCACTCGCCGTCGCCCAGGAAACACCAGACTTTCTGTTTGCCCGGCTGGATGAAACCGCGGTGCTCCAGGTACTTCATGAAGCGCGCCTGGTAGATCGCCTGGATCGGACCCAGACCCATCGATACGGTCGGGAACTGCCAGAAGTCAGGCATCAGCCAAGGGTGCGGATAGGACGACAGGCCTTGACCATCGACTTCCTGACGGAAGTTGTTCATCTGGTCTTCGGTGATGCGGCCTTCCATGAATGCGCGGGCGTAAACGCCTGGCGAGGTGTGGCCCTGGAAGTAGATCAGGTCGCCGCCGTGTTCGTCGGTCGGGGCCTGGAAGAAATAGTTGAAGCCGATGTCATACAGGGTCGCACTGGAAGCGAAGCTGGAGATGTGACCACCCAGGTCCGAATCTCGCAGGTTCGTGCGCATTACCATGGCCATCGCGTTCCAGCGTACCAGCGAGCGAATGCGGCGTTCCATGAACAGGTCGCCAGGCATGCGTGCTTCGTGGGTAACGGGGATCGTGTTGCGGTAAGGCGTGGTGATCGCGTAAGGGAGCTGCGAGCCGCTGCGGGTCGCGAGTTCGCCCATACGGGTCATCAGATAGTGAGCACGGTCTTCGCCTTCTTTGTCGAGAACCGATTCCAGGGCGTCCAGCCATTCCTGGGTTTCGACGGGATCGAGGTCTTGCATGGCTTGCTCCAGGGCGGAAAGGCTTCCAGAATCGGTTGCCTGAGTTTGCGACTGGCCTTGTGGGCAGACGATTTAAAATTCTTGGATTGCCGACAGGTTGTTCCGGCGGCGTGTAGTTTTACTACAAATCTTCCGGCATTTCAGCCTTTCGAATGTATAGACGAGTAGTAAAACTACAGATGAAAGGCTTGTGGCCTCCGACTGCGTTGTGAGAATAATCGTTAAGGCGGGTCGTTTTCCATCCGAATAAGGTGAAAGTTTGATGCTGGATGCCAAAGAAGAAGAAATTTCAGCTATTTCTAACTTTTGTTCGACAGTCCTTCACGTAGCGGGTTTTCATCATTCACTACAAGCGGCCCTCAATACGCCGATCAAGGATAGACCATGACCCTGCCCGTGCTTGCCGAACTGCCCGCCATTCTCCTGCCGTTGGTCAGCCGATCCGAGCAGTCGTTCCGTACGTCCGTCGCCGCCCTTGAAGACGATCATGGGTTGTCGAACTGGTCGCCTGAACGCTGGGCGCAGTTCGCCCGCGTCAGCGCCGCCAGCGAATTTGTCATTGAACAGAGCATTCGTGACCCTTTGATGTTGTTGTCGCTGGTCGCGTCCGGCGAACTTGATCGAGCGTTTGCGCCCGGCGAGCTGTGCGCACAGATCGCCGCCGCCGTGAACAGCGCGCAGAGCGAAGACGAACTCGGCCGCGCCTTGCGCCGCCAGCGCGCACGCCATCAGGTGCGGATCATCTGGCGCGACCTGACCCGTCAGGCCGATCTGGTGCAGACCTGCCGCGACCTCTCGGACATGGCGGACGCCACCATCGATCAGGCTTATCAATGGTTGTACAGCCGTCATTGCGAGCAATTCGGCACGCCTACCGGGCGGCGCAGCGGTGAGCCGCAGCAGATGGTGATCCTCGGCATGGGCAAACTCGGCGCGGTCGAGCTGAATCTGTCTTCCGACATCGACCTGATCTTCGCCTACCCCGAAGGCGGCGAAACCGTCGGCGTGAAACGCTCGCTGGATAATCAGGAATTCTTCATCCGCCTCGGCCAGCGTCTGATCAAGGCGCTCGATCCGATGACCGTCGACGGCTTCGTCTTCCGCGTCGACATGCGCCTGCGTCCATACGGATCGTCTGGTGCGCTGGTGCTCAGCTTCAACGCGCTGGAGCAGTATTACCAGGATCAGGGCCGCGACTGGGAACGCTACGCGATGATCAAGGCGCGGGTGGTGGCTGGCGATCAGGTCGCCGGCGCGCAGTTGCTCGATATGCTGCGGCCGTTCGTTTATCGGCGCTATCTGGACTTCTCGGCGATCGAAGCGCTGCGCACCATGAAGCAGTTGATCCAGCAGGAAGTGCGGCGCAAGGGCATGGCCGACAACATCAAGCTCGGCTCCGGCGGCATCCGCGAGGTCGAGTTCATCGCTCAGGCCTTTCAGTTGATCCATGGTGGCCGCGATCTGAGCCTGCAACAGCGTCCTCTATTAAAGGTGTTGAGCACGCTTGAAGGGCAGGGCTATCTGCCGCCGGCGGTGGTCAGTGAGCTGCGCGAGGGTTACGAGTTTCTGCGTTACACCGAACATGCCATTCAAGCGATTGCCGACCGTCAGACGCAGATGCTGCCGGACAGCGCTCAGGATCAGGCGCGGATCGCCTTCATGCTGGGCTTCGCCGATTGGTCGGCGTTCCATGAACAACTGATGTACTGGCGCGGGCGCGTGGCCTGGCATTTCGCCCAGGTGATCGCCGATCCCGATGAGGAAGAGGGCAGCGAAAGCGAAGTGGTGGTCGGTGGTGAGTGGCTGCCGCTGTGGGAGGAAGAACAGGACGAGGAGGCCGCGTGCCGGCAGTTGCAGGAGGGCGGTTTCGTCGATGCCGGCAAAGCGCTGAAGGCGCTGGCAGGTTTGCGCGGCAGTCCGCAACTGCGCGCGATGCAGCGGCTGGGGCGCGAGCGTCTGGATGCTTTTATTCCGCGACTGCTCGCGCAAGCGGTGGAGCACGACAATCCCGATCTGGTGCTCGAGCGCGTGCTGCCACTGGTGGAAGCGGTGGCGCGGCGTTCGGCGTATCTGGTGTTGCTCACGGAAAACCCCGGCGCGCTGCGCCGCCTGCTGACTTTGTGTGCGGCGAGCCCGTGGATTGCCGAGCAGATCACGCGCTTCCCGCTGCTGCTCGACGAATTGCTCAACGAGGGTCGGCTGTTCAAGCCGCCGCTGGCGCCGGAACTGGCGGCCGAGTTGCGCGAACGCCTGACGCGAATTCCCGAGGACGACCTCGAGCAGCAAATGGAAGCCCTGCGCCATTTCAAACTGGCGCACCGCTTGCGCGTCGCCGCCTCGGAAATCGCCGGCAGTCTGCCGTTGATGAAAGTCAGCGATTACCTGACCTGGCTGGCCGAGGCGATTCTTGAACAAGTGCTGGCCCTGGCCTGGCGGCAGACCGTGGCCAAGTACGGCACGCCGCTGCGCACCGACGGCACGCTGTGCGATCCCGGCTTCATCATTGTCGGTTATGGCAAAGTCGGCGGCCTGGAATTGGGGCATGGTTCCGATCTGGATCTGGTGTTCATCCATGACGGCGATCCGCAGGCGGAAACCGACGGGCCGAAATCCATCGACGGCGCGCAGTTCTTCACGCGCCTGGGGCAGCGGATCATTCACCTGCTCACAGCGCAGACCAACTCCGGTCAGCTGTATGAAGTGGATATGCGCCTGCGGCCGTCCGGCGCTTCCGGGCTGTTGGTGAGCTCCCTCGGCGCATTCGCGCGCTATCAGGAAAACGAAGCCTGGACGTGGGAGCATCAGGCCTTGGTGCGCGCGCGGGTGCTGGTGGGCAGCCAGGATGTTGGCCAGGCTTTTGAAAAAGTCCGCGCGCAGGTGTTGGGCAAACCACGGGATCTGGCCAAACTGCAACAGGAAGTCAGCGAGATGCGCGCGAAGATGCGCGACAACCTCGGCACCCGCAGCACCGCAGCCGGCACGGCGGCGAATGCGTTCGACGCGGCCGTGCCGTTCGACCTCAAGCAGGACGCCGGAGGTATCGTCGATATTGAATTTATGGTGCAATACGCGGCCCTTGCGTGGTCGCACAGCCATCCACCGCTGCTGCGCTGGACCGATAACATCCGCATTCTGGAAGAGCTGGAACACGAACGGCTGATGCCCGCCGAAGATGCCAGTCTGTTGCGTGAGGCCTACAAGGCCTACCGCTCCGCCGCCCACCGGCAGGCCTTGCAGAAGGACGCCGGGGTGATACCGGGCGACCAGTTTGCCGACGAACGCCGGCAGGTTTTGCGGATATGGAAAGAGATGGGGCTAAGCTGAAAGCGGTTTATGCAGCACCCAATACCCTGTGGGAGCGAGCTTGCTCGCGAAGGCGGAGTGTCAGACGACACCGATGTCGGATGTGATGGCCCCTTCGCGAGCAAGCTCGCTCCCACAGTAATCTGCGCTGAAATGCAGATGTTGAAACAGATGCAAAACCCTGTGGGAGCTGGCTTGCCAGCGATAGCGGAGTATCAGACGACAATAATGTTGAATGTGAAGACCCCATCGCGGGCAAGCCCGCTCCCACAGTAGATCTACAGTGTTTGTAGAATTATCGAGGCGGGGAGGCGTAAATGCCTCCCCGGTTCGTTTTTGGAAACCACATGAATATTCTGATCGTTGGGCCCAGTTGGGTCGGTGACATGGTGATGGCGCAGACACTGTTTCAGTGTCTCAAGCAACGCCACCCGCAATGCGCAATCGACGTGCTGGCGCCCGAGTGGAGCCGGCCGATCCTCGAGCGCATGCCCGAAGTGCGCAAGGCCTTGAGCTTCCCGCTCGGCCACGGCGCGCTGGAACTGGCGACGCGCCGACGCATCGGCAAGTCCCTGCGCGGTCAGTACGATCAGGCGATCCTGCTGCCCAACTCGCTGAAATCGGCACTGGTGCCGTTTTTTGCCGGCATCCCGAAACGCACTGGCTGGCGCGGCGAGTTCCGCTATGGCCTGCTCAACGACGTGCGCACTCTCGACAAGCAACGCTACCCGCTGATGATCGAACGTTTCATGGCGCTGGCCTATGAAGCGAACGCCGAGCTGCCGAAGCCGTACCCGCGCCCGAGTCTGCAAATCGACCCGGTGACCCGCGAAGCGGCACTGGCCAAATTCGGCCTGACTCTCGATCGCCCGGTCCTGGCTTTGTGCCCCGGCGCCGAGTTCGGCGAATCCAAGCGCTGGCCGTCCGAGCACTACGCCAAGGTCGCCGAAGCGCGCATCCGCGAAGGCTGGCAGGTGTGGCTGTTCGGCTCGAAAAACGATCACGCGGTCGGCGAAGACATTCGCGCCCGGCTGATCCCGGGCCTGCGCGAAGAATCGGTCAACCTCAGCGGCGGCACCTCGCTGGCCGAGGCCATCGACCTGCTGTCCTGTGCTGATTCGGTTGTATCCAACGATTCCGGCCTGATGCACGTCGCTGCGGCATTGAATCGTCCGCTGGTCGCGGTGTACGGCTCGACCTCGCCGGGCTTCACCCCGCCGCTGGCCGAGCAGGTCGAGATCGTGCGCCTGGGCATCGAATGCAGCCCGTGCTTCGATCGAACTTGCCGGTTCGGCCATTACAACTGCCTGCGCCAGCTGATGCCGGACGCGGTCAACGATGCCTTGCAGAAGTTGCAGGGCTCCGTGGTCGAGGTTCATTAACTTGCGGGTATTGCTGATCAAGACTTCATCGCTGGGCGACGTGATTCACGCGTTGCCAGCGCTGACCGACGCCGCACGGGCGATCCCGGGCATCAAGTTCGACTGGGTGGTGGAAGAGGGTTTCGCCGAGATCCCGAGCTGGCATCCGGCGGTCGATAAAGTGATTCCGGTGGCGATCCGCCGCTGGCGCAAGAATCTGTGGAAAACCATCACCAGCGGCGAGTGGAAACGCTTCAAGCAAAGCGTGCGCGCCAATAAATACGATCTGGTGATCGACGCTCAAGGCCTGCTGAAAAGTGCCTGGCTGACCCGCTACGTCAAAGCCCCGGTGGCCGGCCTCGATAAAACTTCCGCGCGCGAGCCGATGGCTGCGCGCTTCTACGATCGTAAACTCGCTGTCGCCCGAGGCCAGCACGCCGTTGAGCGCGTACGCCAGTTATTCGCCATCGCTCTGGGTTACGACTTGCCCAAAGGCCTCGGCGATTACGGCCTCAACGTCGAGCGACTGGTCGAGTTGCCACGTAAGAACGCCTACGTGGTGTTCCTCCACGGCACCACTTGGGATACCAAGCACTGGCCGGAAATCTACTGGCGCGAGCTGACCGAGCGGGTCGGCTACCTCGGCGTTGGCGTGAAGCTGCCGTGGGGCAACCCGCAGGAAAAGGCCCGCGCCGAACGCATCGCTGCCGGCTTCAAACACGCCGAAGTGCTGCCGAAGCTCAATCTGGCCGGCGTCGGCAAAGTCCTCGCCGGCGCGCAAGCCTGCGTGGCGGTGGACACCGGGCTCGGCCATCTGGCCGCTGCGCTGGATGTACCGACGATTTCGTTGTTCGGTCCGACCAACCCGGGCCTCACCGGCGCCTACGGCAAGCTGCAGATTCATCTGGCCAGCGACTTCCCGTGCGCGCCCTGCATGCAGAAAAAATGTACCTATCAACCGACCGAGCAGGATGCCCGTCAGTTTGACCTGAAACGCGAGCAGCCTTTGTGCTTCACGCGTGTGAACCCCGAGCGTGTCGCCAGCCGACTGAGCACGTTGTTAATGGCTGAGGAGCTGCGCTGATGCAATTGGCATTTGTCCTGTACAAATATTTCCCGTTCGGTGGCTTGCAGCGCGATTTCATGCGCATCGCCCTCGAATGCCAGAAACGCGGCCATCAGATTCGCGTCTACACGCTGATCTGGGAAGGCGACGTGCCGCCCGGTTTCGAAGTGCTGGTGGCGCCGGTCAAGGCATTCTTCAACCATCGTCGCAATGAAAAGCTCAGCGCGTGGATGGCCGCGGATCTGGCCAAGCGTCCGGTCGATCGCCTGATCGGTTTCAACAAAATGCCGGGCCTTGACGTCTACTACGCCGCCGACGGCTGCTTTGAAGACAAGGCGCAGAACCTGCGCAACTCGCTGTATCGCCGCTGGGGTCGCTATCGCCATTTTGCCGAGTACGAGCGCGCGGTGTTCGCCAAGGACGCGAAGACCGAAGTGCTGATGATTTCCGAAGTGCAGCAGCCGCTGTTCATCAAGTATTACGACACGCCGCTCGAGCGCTTCCACCTGCTGCCGCCGGGCATTGCCCAGGATCGTCGGCGTCCGGCGAATGCCGATGAGATCCGCGCCGGTTTCCGCGCTGAATTCAATCTCAAGGACGACGAGTTGCTGCTGGTGCAGATCGGCTCCGGCTTCAAGACCAAGGGTGTCGATCGCAGTCTCAAAGCGCTAGCCGGGTTGCCCGCCGAATTGCGCAAACGCACCCGGCTGTTTGTAATCGGCCAGGATGACCCCAAATTGTTCCAGATGCAGAGTGCGACGCTGGGCCTGGGCGACAATGTGACCTTCCTCAAAGGGCGCAGCGATATCCCGCGTTTCCTGCTCGGTGCCGACCTGTTGATTCACCCGGCCTACAACGAAAACACTGGCACCGTGCTGCTTGAAGCGCTGGTGGCCGGTTTGCCGGTGTTGGTCAGCGCGGTCTGCGGTTACGCCCATTACATTGCCGAGGCCGATGCCGGGCGCGTGCTCGACGAGCCGTTCGAGCAGGCGCAGCTGACGCAATACCTGACCGAGATGTTGAGCAACGACGCTGCACGTGCGGCCTGGAGCCGCAACGGTCTGGCCTTCGCCGAGACGGCCGACCTCTACAGCATGCCGCAGCACGCGGCGGATGTGATTCTGGCGGAGCACGCTTAATGAAGTTGATGCTGGCTGAACCGTTCAAAAGCCTTTGGGCGGGACGCGACCCGTTCGCCGAAGTCGAAGGCTTGCAGGGCGAGGTGTACCGCGAGCTGGAAGCGCGCCGGACATTGCGCACGGAAGTCGACGGCAACGGGTTTTTTGTGAAAATTCACCGTGGTATCGGCTGGGGCGAAATCTTCAAGAATCTGCTGACCGCCAAGCTGCCGGTGCTCGGCGCGGGTCAGGAGTGGAAAGCCATTCAGCGTCTGCAGGAAGCCGGCGTGCCGACCATGACCGCCGTCGCCTACGGCGAGAAGGGCCGCAACCCGGCGGATCAGCATTCGTTCATCGTCACCGAAGAGCTGGCGCCGACCATCAGCCTCGAAGACTTCAGCATTGACTGGGTCAAGCAGCCGCCGCAGCCAACACTCAAGCGCGCATTGATTGCCGAAGTCGCGCGGATGACCGGGATGATGCACCGCGCCGGGGTCAATCACCGCGACTGCTACATTTGCCATTTTCTGCTGCACACCGACAAACCGGTCACGCCGCAGGATTTCAAACTCTCGGTGATTGACCTGCACCGTGCCCAAACCCGCGCGAAAATCACTCAGCGCTGGCGCAACAAGGATCTGGCGGCGCTGTACTTCTCCGCGCTGGACATCGGCCTGACTCGCCGCGACAAGTTGCGTTTCCTCAAAGGCTATTTTCAGCAACCGCTGCGGCAGATTCTGGCGGAGGAAGCACCACTGCTGAGCTGGCTGCAAGGCAAGGCCGACAAACTCTACGCGCGCAAACAGCGTTACGGGGATGCGCTCTGATGGCGGGCTGGACACTTGAGCCGCAGTACGGCGAACTCGCGGAAGATTTCGGCAGCCTCGAAGCGGTGTTTGCCTTGCAGGGCGAACGCCTGACCCGCGATCCGCTGTCGGAGGTGGTTCGGGTGCAGCGCGACGGGGTCAATTATTACGTCAAACGCTACGTCGGCGCCGGTAAGGGCCTGCGCCGTTACCTCGGCAAGCCGCGGGTAAAAATGGAATGGCAGAACCTCAAGCGCTTCGCCAAGTGGGGCATCCCCACGGCCGAGGTGGTGGCCTGGGGGCTGGAGCGGCGCGGCGCGGCCTACGATCGGGGCGCGATGATCACCCGTGAGCTGCCCAATACCGAAGACCTTTCGGCGCTCGCCGAGCGCAAGGATCCCAGGCTCAAGGATCGCGCTTGGGTCGACGGTGTCAGCCGGCAACTGGCTGGCTACACCCGGACCATGCACGACCATCGGTTTACGCATAACGATTTGAAATGGCGCAACCTGCTGATCGACGATCAGGCGCGCATTTTCCTCATCGACTGCCCCAACGGCGAATTCTGGCGTGGCTTCTGGCTCAAGTACCGGATCACCAAGGACCTCGCCTGTCTCGACAAACTGGCCAAATATCACCTGTCCAACACCCAGCGCCTGCGCTTCTACAAGCAGTATCGCCAGTGTGATCGGCTCGATGTCGCCGACAAGAAACGGATTCGCCACGTGGTGAGATTTTTTGAGGGGCGCGAATGACTGATTTTCTTGCCGAACAGGACCGCGCACTGCTGGAGCGCCACGGTCTCGGCAATTTCGACGCACTGTGGGCCAAACAGCTTGAAGCTGTGGATGAGCCCAACACTGCCGGTGGCGGCTGGAGCAGCGTGTTCCGCCTGGATCTTGAAGGCCAGGGCTATTACCTCAAGCGACAGAGCAATTACCTGACGCGGACCTTGCAGGCGCCGTTTGGCGAACCGAGCTTTGCTCGCGAATTTCGCAACATCAGCCGTTATCGCAAGTTGGGCATACCGGCATTGCAGGCGGCATTTTTCGGTGAGCGCAAGGTCGCCGGGGAAGTGCGCGCCATTCTGCTCACCCGCGCCCTGGATGGCTGGAGCGACCTGGATTTGTTGCTGGCGCGCTGGACGCAGCTCAGTGCCGCGCAGCATTCGGCCGTTCTCACCGCTTGCGGGCTGTTGGCGCGGCGGCTGCACGGCGCGCGTCAGGTGCATGGCTGTTTCTATCCCAAACATATTTTCCTGCGCGCCACCGGCGACGGCTATGAGGCGCAACTGATCGATCTGGAGAAAACCCGGCCGCTGCTGTTCGGCATGCGTGATCGGGTCAAGGATCTGGAACCGTTGCAACGTCGCGCGCCGCAGTGGAGCGAGGCCGACTTGCGCCAATTGCTCGCGGCTTATCTCGATCAGCCGACTGACAGCTCGCTGCTCGACAGCTGGCTGAGCCGACTGACAGCGCGGCGCAGCCACAAGGAGACCCGTTGATGCAATTGTCTGAGCTGGCCCGCTCCGGGCGCGCACCCACACTGCCGCTGACCGTGACCCTGGCGGACGCTGCCGGCGCGGCGGATTTGCAGTTGCTGAGTCTGCTGCGGGTGTTGCCCGGGCAGCGTTACGTTGGCGCAGGTGTCTGGCGCGGTCGGCCGGTGCTGGCCAAGTTATTGGTCGGCAGCAAAGCTGCGCGGCATTTTCAGCGTGAGCTGCAAGGCGTGCGCTTGCTCGCTGCGCAGGGTATGACCACGCCGCTGTTATTGGCCGATGGGCTGAAGGACGGCGAGGGTGGCTGGCTGCTGTTCGAATTTCTCGAGGGTTCCGAGAGCCTCGGTGATGCCTGGGCCGAGGTCGAGTCTCTGCCGGCGCTGGCCGATGAGCAGACCGCTGTTCTGGCCGAAGCACTGGATGCTATCGGTCGGCTGCACGGCAAAGGGCTCTGGCAGGAAGACTTGCATCTGGACAATCTGCTGCGCCACGGCGGTCAGTTGTACCTGATCGATGGCGCCGGCGTTCGTGCGGAAACGGCGGGGCAGCCCTTGTCCCGGCAGAAAGTGCTGGAAAATCTCGGCGTGTTTTTCGCCCAGTTGCCAAAATCACTCGAACCGTTCACCGAAGAACTGCTGGTGTATTACCTGCTGAGCAACAGCGAGCATGCGTTGCCGCTGGAGGCGTTGCAAAAACAGATCGACAAGGTGCGCAACTGGCGACTCAGGGATTACCTGATCAAGGTTGGCCGCGACTGCACGTTGTTCGCCGTGCAGCGCGGCGCATTTGCCCTGCGCGCCGTTCGCCGTGAAGAAGAAGCGGTCATGCTGCCGGTGCTTGAGCAGGCTGACGCCTTGCTTGATCAGGGGCACCTGTACAAGACCGGCGGCGCGGCCAGCGTCGGCAAAGTCGAAGTGGCCGGGCGGGCTCTGGTTATCAAGCGCTACAACATCAAGAATTTTGCCCATTGGCTCAAACGCTTCTGGCGCCCGAGCCGGGCCTGGCATTCGTGGCGTGAAGGCAATCGCCTGGCGTTCCTTGGCATTGCCACGCCGAAACCGCTGGCGGTACTGGAAAAGCGTTTTTTGTGGCTGCGCCGCAGTGCCTATCTGGTCACCGAATACCTGCCCGGGCCGGACGTCATCGAGCGCTTTGCGCCGTACGTGGAAAATGGCCAAGCACCGGAAGCCGAGTTGCTGGCGCTTGATCAATTGTTTGCCCGATTGATCGCCGAGCGCATCAGTCATGGCGACTTCAAGGGCCACAACCTGTTCTGGCAGACGGATCGCTGGGCGCTGATCGATCTCGACTCGATGCGTCAGCACGCATCGGTCGGCAGTTTTGCCCCGGCCTACGCCCGCGATCGCGCGCGGTTCATGCGCAACTGGCCTGAAAGTAGCGCGTTATACCAAGTCATTGATCAGCGGTTGCCGAAAGAAGTCTCCAGCGCAGGGTGATTCCTTCTCACAAGCAGACTCGTTCTTGCAAAGGACCGGGTCCACTGCGAAACGGAGTCTGTGGGCAGTAGCGGACAAAATACAGCGATCTGTCCTACAACTTCTCCAGAAGCCATGAACTGTGCCCTGCTCGGGCTCGATGCTAATTTGCCTGACGATCTCGGAGGGCGAATCTTGAGCATGAAAAAAATTCTGATGCTGGGCGTAATTTCTGTGGTGCTCTCAGGCTGTGGCAGTGTCTCGACCGTTTTACAGGGCGACGCCGATGCTGCCCGTGACCTGCGCAAAAAGAAGACCTACTGCCAATCGATTCCGCGCATCTACAGTGGCCTGGCCTTCGATTTCTGCACGCTGAATGCGCCGCCTGATCCTACGGGAATGCTGGCGCCGTTTGTGTTGCTTGATCTTCCTCTATCCGCCGTGTTCGATACCGTTTCCTTGCCCTATACGATTTACCGGCAAATCGAGGATGGCAATCTCAGTATCTATTGGCGTCCCAATCGCGGGTGACGTTGTGCAGTTTTCTCGTTTTGAAAATCGGGGCGAGGTGCGCGAGGTTCTTGAAGGCGTAGAGCCTCAGCACGCCGACGCGAGATACAGTGACTTCGTCATTTATGTTGATGAAAGCGGTGATCACGGAATGCAGCGGTTGGATCCTTACTATCCGATTTTCGTACTCGCCTTTTGTGTGTTTCATAAGCGCCACTATTGCGAAAAGGTCATCCCAGCCGTTCAGAAGTTCAAATTCAATCACATGGGACATGATCTGATCGGGCTGCATGAGCTTGAGATTAGAAAAGAAAAAGGTGCTTTCTCTAGTTTGTTTACCTCAAAGGCGCACAAGCATGCGTTTCTTGCCGAATTGACCAGCATCATTGAGGCCAGCAATTTTGTTTTGATCAGCTGTGTTATCGATAAGGCTCCACTCTGCGAGAAGCAGGGTTCTCTAGAGAATCCGTATCATCTGGCGCTCGGCTTCTGTCTTGAAACTTTGTACGATTTTTTATCTGAGAAGGGTCAGCACCGCGCATCAACACATGTGATTTTTGAACGCCGAGGAAAGCGGGAAGATAACGAGTTGGAGCTAGAGTTTCGCAGAATGTGCGGTGGTGCCAATCGAATGGGCGTGCAACTGCCGTTCGAAATAGTCTTCGCCACAAAGCAGGTCAATTCCACCGGCTTACAACTGGCTGATCTTGTTGCGAGACCCATTGGTATGAGTGTTTTGAGGGCGGGTCAGGAAAATCGCGCTTTCGAAGTGCTCAAACGCAAGTTTTATTGCAGCGGTGGGCGCATAAACGCTGGAGAAGGTTTCGAAAATTGGGGCTTGAAGATTTTCCCGCCTCCAAAAAGCGAAAAGCCCCGGTGATCTCACCGAGGCATTAGCGCCGACCGGGATCCCCCAGTCCATTTGAGTTGGAGTCTATTGCGACGTCCAAACCCTGTCAACGTGGCGACTGCCTGTTCCTGCTAGAGGCTTGCGGGCGCTTTTACGCTATAATCCCGCCCTTTAGCTGCCACTCGCCCTGTGCGAGGGCACATCAATTTTCAAGGCGCATCGCGCCTGCATGCAGACTAAAGAGGCTAGACCCCTGTGGCATTGACGATTCTTGGCCTGTCCGGCGCCCTTAGCCATGATCCTTCCGCAGCGTTGTACATCGACGGCAAGCTGGTCGCGGCGGCTGAGGAAGAGCGCTTCGTACGCGATAAACATGCAAAGAACCGCATGCCCTACGAATCGGCGAAATTCTGCCTCGAGCAGGCCGGCATCAAACCTTCCGACGTTGATGTGGTGGCGATTCCTTTCGCTCCGATCAGCCTGTTCGGCAAGGCCCGCTGGCACTACGCCAAGCGCTACTGGTATGCCCCTGATCGCGCACTCGATGCCATCCTGATGGGCAACCGTCGCTACAAGCGCTATCGCAACAAGATCGTCTGGTGCCTCGAGCAACTGGGCTTTGATCCGAAGAAAATCAAGATCGAGCCGGTCGAACATCACTTGGCTCACGCCTCCAGCGCCTATCACTGCTCGGGTTTCAAAGAGAAAACCGCGATTCTCGGCATCGACGGCAAGGGTGAATACGCCACGACCTTCTTCGGTTACGGCGAAAACGGGAAGATCCACAAGATCAAGGAATTCTTCGACCCGGATTCCCTCGGTGGTTTGTACGGTGCGATCACTGAATTCCTCGGTTTCGAGATGCTCGACGGCGAATTCAAGGTCATGGGCATGGCGCCGTACGGCGACGCCAGCAAGTATGATTTCTCGCGTCTGGCCTCGTTCGAGAATGGCGAACTGGTGATCAATACCGACTACGCCAACGTCATCGGCCTGCGTCGCTATAAAGAGAAGGGCAAAGGCTTCTACTTCTCGCCGAAGCTGATCGAGTGGCTGGGTCCGAAGCGCGAAGGCGACATCGCTGATGAGCCTTACATCCACTACGCCGCGAGCATGCAAGCGCTGTTCGAGAAGCTGGCGTTGCAGATGATCGACTACTACCTGGGCGACGTGCTCAAGGAAACCGGCAAACTGGCTTTCGCCGGTGGCTGTGCGTTGAACGTCAAGCTGAACCAGAAAATCATCGCCCGCGACGACATCAAAGAGCTGTTCGTACAGCCTGCGTCCGGCGATGCCGGCACCGCGGTCGGCGCTGCCGCTTACGTGTCGCACGCCCGTGGCGTGCCGGTCGAGAAGATGGAACACGTCTACCTTGGTCCGTCGTACAGCAACGAGGACGTGATTGCCGCCTGCGCCCGTCACGAGAACAAGCCGACCTGGCGCAAGCTCGACAACATGCCCGAGCAGATCGCCAAAATCATGGTCGATGGCAACCCGGTCGCCTGGTTCCAAGGCCGCATGGAGTTCGGTCCGCGCGCATTGGGTGGTCGTTCGATCATCGGGTGCCCGAGCGTGGCCGGTGTCGCCGACCGCATCAATCACCAGATCAAGTTCCGCGAGCGCTGGAGGCCTTTCTGCCCGTCGATGCTCGACACCGTCGCGCCGCAGATGATCAAGATCGACCACCCGGCACCATTCATGACTTTCACCTTCGAAGTCGCCGAAGAATGGAAAACCCGCGTGCCGGAAGTTGTCCATGAAGACGGTACTTCCCGGGCCCAAGTGCTCAAGCGCGAATACAACCCGCGCTACTACGACATGATGAAGGCGCTGGAAAACCTCACCGGTAACGGCGTGTCGCTGAACACTTCGCTCAACCGTCGTGGCGAGCCGATGATCTGCTCGCCGACCGACGCGCTGAACATGTTTTTCGGCTCGGATCTGCAGTACCTGATCATGGAAGACATTCTGGTGGTCAAAGAGGGCGCCAACGCTTATGACTCGCTCGGCTGAACGCCATGTGCTGCAGTTCTGTCACGGCTATGACGGGCCGTTCCTGGACTGCGCGCGGCAGTACGCCAGCCTGTTTGCCGGCACCGGCTATCGGGTGACCACGGTGTTTCTGACCGGGGCCGCCGATAGCGAGGTGGCCGCAGCGTGCGCTTCCGATGAAGTGTTGTTCATGGAGTACAGTTCCAAGGCCATTCGGGGCCTGAAACTGGGGGCTATCGGCGATCTGCGCAAGATCGTCGCCTCACGCAATTTCAGTCTTTGCATCGCCCATCGCTTCAAGCCGATCTATATCGCCTTGCTCGGCACCTCGCTGCCAGTGATTGGTGTGCACCACGCATTCGGCGATTACCAGCGTGGCACGCGTAAGCTATTCGCACATATTTTCCGCAAGCGCCTGAGCCTGCTCGGAGTGTCGGATGCGGTGCGCGACGACATGCGGCGCTGCCTGCCGAAGTGGCCGGCAAGCCGAATTCAGACATTGTACAACCGTATCGATGTGCCTGCACTGCAAGCCCGTCAAGTACCGGCCGAAGAGGCGCGGCAGATCCTCGGGCTGTCGCCGGATGCCTGGATCGTCGGCAACGTCGGCCGCCTGCACCCGGACAAGGATCAGGCCACGTTGCTGCGCGGGTTTGCCCAGGCGCTGCCAGGCCTGCCGGACAACAGTCAGCTGGCCATTCTCGGCAGCGGTCGTCTGGAGCAGGATCTCAAGGCGCTGGCGCGCGAGCTGGGGATTGCCGATCGAGTGCTGTTTCTCGGTCAGGTGCCTGATGCGCGCAACTACTTTCGCGCCTTCGATGTATTTGCCCTGAGCTCCGATCACGAGCCGTTCGGCATGGTGCTGCTGGAGGCCATGGCCGCCGGCTTACCGTTGCTGGCCACCGCATGCGGCGGGGCGAAGGAAGTGGTGGAGGGGGTGGGCATTCTGTTTCCACTCGGCGATGCCGAACATCTGGCTCAAGGGCTGCAACACCTGGCCGCGATGGATGCGCCGCAGCGTCGTCAATGTGCACAGATGATGCTCGAGCGACTGCATGAGCATTTCTCCGACCGTGCAGTGCGCGAGACCTTCTGGCGCCTGCCGCCAGTTACCGATCTGGCAACGAGGGGCTGATGCTCAACCGATTTCAAGGCTGGCGCGAACGTGGCTGGTCGCCCGTTGACGCCTCGACCTACGCCACTGCCTGGCAACGTTATGGCGGCAGTGTCGCGACGCATCCGCTGGTCATCGAGCGCCTGGCGGACCTGGCCGGGATCCCGGTGCGTTATCTGGCCTGGCAGCCGCAGGGCGAGGTTAAAGCCGCCATCGCTACCTGGGGGCGCGACCTGGCTCTGTCCAAGGACGTGCTCAAACGCAACGGCAAGAAAGGCCTGTTCGACCTCGGCAATGCCGAGCTGATTCTGCCTGCCGCCGTCGATGCTCAGGCACCGCTGCGTCATCGGGCGCGCTATTTGTCGGCGCTCAACGAAAGCCGTTTCAGTGGCCTGAAGTTGCAGGCAGAACAGCTGGCTATGGCCCGCACGCCGGAAGAATTGTCGAAAAAATTCCGCTATAACCAGCGTCGCGAATTGCGCCTGCTGGAAGAAGCGGGCGGTGTGGTGCGAGCGGTCAGCGAGTTCTCCAGCGTCGAGCTGGCCGCGATGTATTGCGATCTGTTCCAGCGCCGCTGGGGTTTTCCGGCCACCGGCGCGGCGCGCATGGCCGAGGTCATCGAGTTGCTGCGCGAGCTGTTGATCGGCTCGGTCATTTTCCTCAACGATGCGCCGATTGCGATTCAACTGGTCTACCGCGTCGAGGCGCCGGAATGGATCAGTGTCGAATATGTGAATGGCGGCGTGGATCCCGAAACCCGCGAGTTCAGCCCCGGCAGCGTGCTGAGCTTTCTCAATACGCAAAGCGCCTGGGAACACGCACGGGCACTCGGCAAGCCGCTGCGTTTTTCATTCGGGCGCGCTGACCGTGAGTACAAGGACCGCTGGTGCAACCCTGTGCCGGTGTTCACCGTATGAGCCAGACCATGAGCCGCAAACAGCAATTGCTCAAGCGCCATCGACGCAACAAGCGCGTGGCTATGTTGGTCGCGCTGGCCGCAATCATCGCGCTAAGCGTGCTGGTCGCCTGGTGGCTGGCGCCGGTGTTGCTGATCGGCGGCTGGATCGCCCATGAAGCGTGGTTTGCCGATCATCTGTTCTACGCCCCGAGCGACGATTATCAGTACAGCTTCCCGCCCTATACGCCGCAGCCGAAGGTTCATCTGCACGGCGAGCAGTTGCGTCTGGATGAAGGTGTGATGCTGGCCGATGACGCTACGCTGATCCTGGCGGTGCGGGTCAAAAGCACCTGGCTGGGGCGCTTTCTCGATCCTTGTATCGCGTTATCGGGCGGCGCCAATCCTGACGTGCAAACCTTTGAGCGCGGTGTCGGCGGCCTGCGCTATCTGAACCTCAGCGGTCAGGCGCAAGCGTTGTCCGAAGGAGTGTTGCGTCTGCGCGGCCGTTTCTGTCGAGTGTCGGGCGAGCCGGTACTGTGGGCGCTGGAACACGCTGATTATCGTCGCCAGCGGGTCATGGTCATTGCCCCTCACGCCGACGATGCGGAGCTGGCGGCGTTCGGCTTGTACAGTCAGGCCGATGAAGCCTGGATCGTTACCCTGACTGCTGGTGAAATCGAGGCTGAACACTATCAGCAGATGGGCATGAGCAAGGTCGACGCCGCGCGGCTGAAGGGCCGTTTGCGCGCCTGGGACAGCCTCACCGTGCCGCAATGGGCCGGTGTCCCCCAGGAACGCTGCGTGCAGTTGGGCTATTTCTGCCTGCAACTGGCCGCGATGCGTGACAACCCGAATCAACCGGTGGGCTCGCGCGAAGCGGACTTGAGCGATACCCGCCTGTTCCGTCAATTCAATCCATTTGTGCTCCCGGGGGACGCCGATGGCGCGCCGACCTGGAACAATCTGCTGGCCGATCTGCGCGAAACGATGCTGCGCGCTCGTCCGGACGTCATCGTGCTGCCGCATCCGGCGCTCGACCCGCATCCTGACCACATCTGCGCGCAGCAGGCTGTGCTTGAAGTGTTGAAAGATCTGGACTGGCAGCCGACGCTGCTCGGTTATGCCAACCACCTGCACGATAACGACCGGTGGCCGATGGGTAATAGTGGTGAAGGCGTGGCTCTGCCGCCAGCCTTTGATGCTGGCGTGCCGGTGCAGCCTGTATGCCTGGCGTTGTCCGCAGAGCAGCAGCGTGACAAAGCCATGGCCCTGGGCATGATGCATGACTTGCAGCCGCCTGCGCCGTTCAAGCGTCGCTTGCGTCGCAGCCTGCAGCGATTGCTGGCTGGGCGCTCCGGTTCGCTTTATGGCGAAAACGAATTTTTCCGCAAGGCGGTTCGGCGACATGAACTGTTCTGGCGTTTGTAACGACACAGGCGCCCGCGCAAGACTTTCTTGCGGGCGGGCATGTTCAGGTTTGCTCGGGTTGCTGTTGCGGCAAGGAAGACAATGAAAGTTCTATTTCTGGTGCAGAAAGATCAACGGGCCATTCTCGATCGGTTGTACGAGGGTGTCGCCGCCCATTGTGAGTGCGATCTGCGCTGCTTGAGCGGTGACGAGCAGCGCAATCTGCGTCGATACTTTCGCCGCGAAGTAGACGTTTCCCGCTATGACCGCATCGTGTTTTTCTTGCGCTTCAAGCAGGAGATCCGTCAGGTCGGATTTATTCGCGCCATCCCCAATCTGGTGATTCTGGAGCACGACGCCTATCAGAATTACATTCCCTGCAAGTACACCGGCAAGTTCAGTGCGCACTATCGCCGGTTGCCGTGGGCACGCGTGATCAGTTCCGGTTTCGTGGTGGCCGAGCGCCTGCGCTCGGAGGGCTTCGACGCCGTGTTCGTGCCCAAGGGCTACGATCAGACGCAATTGCAGGACCAGAGGCGCGAGAGGGATATCGAACTTGCCTTCGTCGGCAGTACCAACAGTGTGGCCTACAGCGGCCGCAAGGCACTGCTGGATGAATTGGGCCAGGTCGAGCCGCTGCTGGTGACGCGGACCAAGTCCGGGGCTGAATACCTGGAAACGCTCAACCGTATCCGCTTTTTTGTCAGCGCGGACGTGGGCATGGGCGAGTTCATGATCAAGAACTTCGAAGCCATGGCTTGCGGCTGCGTCCTGCTGGCCTATGATCAAGGCGCCGCCGAAGCTGCGGCGCTGGGTTTGCAGGACATGCACAACGTGGTGTTCTATCAGACGATCGCGCAGTTGCAGGAAAAGCTGGCCACGCTGCGCGAGGATCCGCAACTGGCGCAACGCATCGCTGACAACGGTCGCGAGCTGGCGGTGGAGCAGTTCAGCTTCGCGCGGATCGGTCAGCGCATCGTTGAAGAGCTGGAGCCGCCGTTGCGTGAGCGGGCGCCGCTGAGTCTGCTGGAAAAAATCCGCCTGAAAGTGGGCATTTGACAAGTGTCATATAGCCAGTGATATTGCTGGCGACTTCTGATTAACGAGATTTCGGTGCAATTTTCCAAAGAAAGCCAGATTACATTGGTGGTTACCAGCTGCGGTCGACTCGATCTGCTCAAGGCCACTCTCGATAGCTTCGACCGGTACAACACGGCACCCATTCGTGAAGTGTTCATCACCGAAGATGCCGGCGACGAAGGCGTTGCCGGGATTCTGCCTGCCCACTGGAAAGAGCATTGCACGATCTTCGTCAATCGTCCGAAGCTGGGCCAGTTGGCATCGATCGACCTGGCCTACGGGCAGGTCAGCACACCCTATATCTTTCATTGCGAAGACGACTGGGAGTTCTACCGTCCAGGGTTCGTGGAAGACTCGATGACCGTTCTGCAGGCCCGGCCGGAAATTCTGCAGATCTGGTTGCGCAGCTATAATCACGATCTGCGGGTTCACAGTCCTTACATCCATTTGGGCGCGCGCGAGATTGTCGATGGCGTTGCGTGTTATCCGCTGATTTCCGACAAGCCGGAGTGGCAGGGGTTCTCGCTGAACCCTGGGTTGCGTCGACTCGAGGACTATCGGTTGTGTGCGCCTTTCGCCGGCCATGGTGGCGAGAAGGCCTTGTCACAGCGCTACTCACAACTGAACAGGGACGCCTTGATACTCGAGGCAGACGCGGTCATGCACACCGGTTTCGGTCTGCATGTGCAAACGGATGTCGAGCGTGAACGCAAAGCGCGCCGCAATCGCCGCGAACAGATCAAATTTGCCTTGTTTCTGTTGCTGGGAGTCTGCATTGGCTGGTTCATCAACTGAGTTCGAGTACCGCGCAGCTTGTCCCCGCAAATCCGTGCAACGGCTTTCTGCCCTATGAATATTCTCAATATCATGTGGGCCGGTGGCGCTCCGTTCGCATCAATCCATAAAGTGCATCAGCAGATACTCTCTCAGGCTGCGCCGTCGGCGGTGGTCAAGACCTGGCTCCTCCAGGGGCAGGGAGCCGAGTGCGGCGTGGATGTCGGTGAGGTCCGGGAGTGGCAGTTATCGTCAGCCCGCCTGAAGGGCCGGCATTTCTGGCGTTTGGCCAAACCCGTGATGCGGGCGAGGTTTCGCCAGGCGCTCGTGGACAGTGACGCTCGATTGCTGCTGCTGGACGGCATGGGTGTCGCACGCACGTTGTTACCGGTCCTCAAGAAACTGCCGCATATCCGCGCGGTAGTGATCTTCCACGGTTCGGCGCGTTTGAATGCCGGCGACCAGGCTCTATTCCAGGCAATCCCTGCGTCCCGACTGACATTGGTTGCCGTTTCCAGCACCCTTGCCGATTCACTGGCCCGCGATCTGCAGATGCCTGTCACCGCGCTGCGAAGTGCGTTCGATCCTGAGGCGTTTCGCGCTGACCTGTTCACCCGCGAGCAAGCCCGGACACGGTTGGGTTTGCCGCAAGGCGATGCGCCAGTATTGGGCGCCGTAGGGCGGCTGGTCTCGGAAAAAGGTTTCGGCTATCTGCTGGATGCCTTTGCCGCAGCACTCGACACCCGCCCGGACTTGCGCCTAGTCATTGTTGGCGAAGGCTCCAAACGCGCGGCGCTGGAGCAGCGCATCGACGCGCTTGGCTTGCACGAGAAGGTCTTGCTGACCGGCCATCTGAACGAAGCAGCTCAGCTTTATCGTGCGTTCGACTGGGTGGCCATCCCTTCCCTGGAGGAGGGCCTGGGTCTGGTCATGCAGGAAGCGGTGATGGCCGGCGTACCGGTGCTGTGCAGCGATCTGGAGGTGTTCAGCGAACAGCTGGGCAGCGCCGGCTGGTATGCCCCGGTCAATGACACAAAAGCCTGGGCCGAGGCCATCGACCGCGCCTTCAGTGCTTCATCTCAAGCGATCAATGCCGAGCAGTACCGGATGCTTGCACCGGACGAGGCCTGGTCGAGCTTCAGCCAGGCTGCCCGCGCATTGTTTTCATGACGACAAGACCGCGCGCTCAAGTGCCTGCATCGGAAAGCTGTCGTTCAGCTTTTCTCGCGCAATATAGCGGGCGAAATGTTGCAGGTTGCGTTTGATCAAGCGCTTAGGCAACGGTCCGCGGGTAAAGCGCATGTCGGCAACATCGATCAGGCCCATGCGGTTGTCTGGCGTGACCACGATGTTGCCAAGATGCAGGGAGCGGAAATAGATGCCCGAGCGGTGCAGGCTGCGTATCAGCTCGGCCAGATCCGGCAATGCCTGAGTCCAGTTGAAACCTTGTTTTGCGGCGATCTGGCGCAGCGTTTGCCCTGGCAGAGGCTCATACAGCACGGCGGTCATGCCTGGTTTCTCAAGGCGAAAGAACTGCAGGATCTGCAAGGTCGGCACGCCGAGTTTGTGCAGCTCGACGGCATTGTCGATGAATCGCTTCGAGTAGGGGCGAAACAAGGCGGATGAAAAAAACCTTTTGCGACGAAACAGTTTGAGAATTTTCCCATCCTGCAGCAGGTAGACTTTCGGCCCATAGCTGTCCGCTTCCAGAACTTTGGCAGCGTCGATCATTTGGTCTAGAGCGGCTTGTGAGAGCCGGGAGCATCGCATCGTAGGAAGCCTTGTCGAAAGTGCGGGGTGTAGTAGCGGGCAATGATGCCGAAAAGTTTCGATTTTAACCATGCCGCGTCGCATGGGCGAACCCTTGTCAGGAGCAGATTGATGCAGGAAACACGCTGGGCGCAACTATGGATGGCGACGGGGCTCTTGTGGTTTTTACTGGCCATTGCCGTAGCGCCCACCAACAAGGTTTACCAGCAGGGGCTGGTCGCTCTCGTCTGGTTGCCGGCGCTATTGCTGGGCTGGCCTGCGCGGCATCGCGTCAGGGAAGTGCTTTACGAGCAACGCTGGATCTACCTGCCGTTGCTCGGATTGCTGGTCTGGTCGCTGATCAGTCTGGCATGGACAAACGCACCGGAAACGGGTCGCGAGGCCAAGCGTCTGTTGTACATCGTGGTGTTCCTGCTGTTTTTTCCGGTGTTTGCCAGCGGACGCCCCGAGCGGTTGATTCGCCTGATGCAGTGGGGCGGGCTGGGATTGGCGGTGACGGCGCTGGTGGCGATTGTCAGGTTCTACGTCATTGACGGCAACGCCTGGTCTGCGCGGGTGGAAGGTCTGGGTGAACTGGCGCATCCGATCCTCGGCGGCTATGTCATCGGCCTCGCGGCCGTGTGGCTGGCCCTGTGGGCGCCGCGTGATTTGATGCGGCAAGGGATCTGGGCACTGGCGTTGACGGTGCTGGTTGTTTTTGTCCTGATGAGTCAGAGCCGCGGTGCGGCGTTGGCGCTGTTTCTGACCATCCTGGCCATGCCGATCTGGTGCCGTGACCGGCACAGCCGAATCGTCGCAGCCGTGGCACTGGTGGTGGCGATTGCGGCGCTGTGGCTGTTCGAGCCGTTGGTGCTGGCGCGCGGGGTCTCGTATCGTCCGCAGATTCTGATGGCTTCTCTGGATATGATCGCCAAGCACCCCTGGGGCGGGCTGGGTCTGGGTGGGGACTATCGGGTGCTCTGGTCTGGAATGACCTTCGATCACGCCCACAACCTGTTCACCCATGTCGCGATCGTGCTGGGTCTGCCGGGACTGCTGTTATGGTCTGCCGTCTGGTTCGGCGTGATTTTCCAGGCGTGGAAAGTTCGGGAAACGCTGTATGCCCGCGGTGTTATCGGTATCTGGCTGTTCTCGACATTGGCGATGCAGTTCGACGCTGCCAGCCTCACCGGCACCCCGCGCGCCGAGTGGTTCATCAGCTGGCTGCCCTTGGGGCTTGCCAGCGTTTTGGTATGGGCGCGGGCCAATGGCGGCGCTTGTGATAAAATTTCGCGTTCTTCTTAACCAGTGAGCTCTACGATGACTGACGCACCGCCCAAAGCGGAACAGGAATCCAGCCTGAAAATCTACTTTCGGCTGTTGGGGTACGTAAAACCCTATATCGGTCTTTTCCTGCTGAGTATCGTGGGCTTCGTGATCTTTGCTTCCACGCAACCAATGCTGGCCGGGATTCTCAAGTATTTTGTCGATGGCCTGAGCAACCCTGAAGCGGTGCTCTTCCCCAACGTTCCCTATCTGCGAGACGTGCAATTGCTGATGGCTGTGCCGTTGCTGATCATCCTGATCGCAGCGTGGCAAGGCCTCGGCTCGTTTCTCGGCAACTATTACCTGGCGAGGGTTTCGTTGGGGCTGGTGCATGACCTGCGTATCGAACTGTTCAACAAGCTGTTGGTACTGCCCAATCGCTATTTCGATACCCATAACTCGGGTCATCTGATCTCGCGCATCACCTTCAACGTGACCATGGTCACCGGCGCCGCCACGGATGCCATCAAAGTGGTGATCCGCGAAGGCCTGACCGTGGTTTTCCTGTTCGCCTATCTGCTGTGGATGAACTGGAAGCTGACCTTGGTGATGCTGGCGATCCTGCCTGTGATCGCGTTCATGGTCGGCAACACCAGCAAGAAATTTCGCAAGCAGAGCAAGAAGATTCAAGTGGCAATGGGCGATGTCACCCATGTCGCCTCCGAAACCATTCAAGGCTATCGGGTCGTGCGCAGTTTTGGTGGCGAGGCTTATGAGCAGCAGCGTTTTGCGGCGGCCAGTCAGAGCAACACCGACAAACAGTTGCGCATGACCAAGACCGGCGCGGTGTATACGCCGATGCTGCAGCTGGTGATCTACACCGCCATGGCCGTGCTGATGTTCCTGGTGTTGTTCCTGCGCGGTGATGCAACGGCCGGTGATCTGGTCGCGTACATCACGGCAGCAGGTTTGCTGCCGAAGCCGATCCGGCAATTGTCCGAAGTCAGCTCGACCATTCAGAAAGGCGTGGCCGGTGCTGAAAGCATTTTCGAGCAACTCGACGTTGAACCGGAAATCGATACCGGCACGATCGAGCGTGATCGGGTCAGTGGCCACCTGGCGGTGAACAACCTCAGCTTCACTTACCCGGGCACCGAACGGGAAGTGCTGAAAAACATCAGCTTCACCGCGTCACCAGGTCAGATGATCGCACTGGTCGGGCGTTCCGGCAGCGGCAAGTCGACGCTGGCCAGTCTCATTCCGCGCTTCTATCACCACGAGACTGGCGAAATTCTGCTCGATGATGTCGAGATCGAAGATTATCGCCTGCGCAATCTGCGCCGCCATGTAGCGCAAGTGACCCAGCACGTGACGCTGTTCAACGACACCATCGCCAACAACATCGCTTACGGCGATCTTGCAGGCGCGCCTCGCGAAGATATCGAGAAAGCGGCCAGGGATGCATTTGCCATGGACTTCATCGCGCAAATGCCTCAGGGCCTGGATACCCAGGTGGGCGAGAACGGTGTGTTGTTGTCTGGCGGACAGCGTCAGCGTCTGGCGATTGCCCGGGCCTTGCTGAAAAACGCCCCGCTGCTGATCCTCGACGAGGCGACTTCGGCCCTTGATACCGAGTCCGAGCGGCACATTCAGGCAGCACTCGACCATGTCATGAAAGGCCGCACCACGCTGGTGATTGCCCACCGTTTGTCGACCATCGAGAAGGCCGATCTGATCCTCGTCATGGATCAGGGCGAGATCGTCGAACGCGGCACTCATGCCCAATTGCTTGCTCACAATGGCTATTACGCGCGGCTGCATGCGATGGGGCTGGATGCCCCGGCTGAAGACATTGCCTGATCTGCAGATGAGGGTGGGCCAGCCTCACCCTCGTGTATTCCCGGCGCGCGCGATCCTGTTAATATCGCGCCCCTGTTCATTTTGTATGTGGGTTGCTCCATGAAATTGTCGATGCCGCGATTCGATCAAGCCCCTGTCTTGGTGGTCGGCGATGTCATGCTCGACCGTTACTGGCATGGCGGAACCTCACGGATTTCCCCTGAGGCACCGGTGCCGGTGGTCAAGGTCGAGCAGATCGAAGATCGCCCGGGCGGTGCCGCCAACGTGGCGCTGAACATTGCCGCGCTGGGCGCGCCGGCATCGCTGGTGGGCGTGACCGGCGATGACGAAGCCGCCGACAGCCTGAGCAACAGTCTCAAGGGCGCCGGAGTGCGCGCCTTGTTCCAGCGCATCGCCCATCAACCTACCATCGTCAAGCTGCGGGTCATGAGCCGGCACCAGCAACTGCTGCGTATCGATTTCGAAGAGGTGTTCGCCACCGATGCGCTGGCACTGGCCGCGCAGGTCGACGAACTGCTGGAAGGCATCAAGGTGCTGGTGCTGTCGGATTACGGCAAAGGTGCGCTGAAGAATCATCAGACGCTGATCCAGGCCGCCCGTGCCAAAGGCATTCCGGTGCTGGCCGATCCCAAGGGCAAGGATTTTTCGATCTACCGCGGTGCCAGCCTGATCACGCCGAACCTCAGCGAGTTCGAAACCATCGTCGGTGGTTGCGCTGATGAGCACGAACTGGTGAGCAAGGGTGCCGTCCTGATGCAGGACCTCGACCTCGGCGCACTGCTGGTGACCCGCGGCGAACACGGCATGACCTTGTTGCGCCCGGATCATCCGGCTCTGCATCTGCCGGCCCGCGCCCGCGAAGTGTTCGACGTGACCGGTGCCGGCGATACGGTGATTTCCACCCTGGCCGCGGCCATTGCCGCAGGCGAAGAACTGCCGCACGCCGTGGCGCTGGCCAATCTGGCAGCAGGCATCGTCGTCGGCAAGTTGGGTACCGCAGCGATCAGCGCCCCGGAACTGCGCCGCGCCATTCAGCGCGAAGAAGGTTCGGAGCGAGGTGTGCTGGGTCTTGAGCAACTACTGCTGGCGGTTGACGATGCCCGTGCGCACAACGAGCGGATTGTCTTCACCAATGGCTGCTTCGACATCCTCCATGCCGGCCACGTGACCTATCTGGAGCAGGCCCGCGCTCAAGGCGATCGTCTGATCGTCGCGGTCAACGATGACGCCTCGGTCAGCCGCTTGAAAGGCCCGGGCCGGCCGATCAACAGCGTTGACCGACGCATGGCGGTACTCGCCGGTCTCGGCGCGGTGGACTGGGTGATCAGCTTTTCTGAAGGCACGCCGGAAAACCTGCTGCGCGAGGTCAAGCCGGATGTGCTGGTCAAGGGCGGCGATTATGGTATCGATCAGGTGGTCGGCGCTGATATCGTTACCGCTTACGGCGGCACCGTGAAAGTTTTGGGTCTGGTGGAAAACAGCTCGACCACAGCGATCGTGGAAAAGATCCGCGGCCAATAAGATCAAAAGATCGCAGCCTGCGGCAGCTCCTACAGGGGAATACATTCCAATGCAGGAGCCGTCGAAGGCTGCGATTTTTTGCTTTCAGGAATTCACTTTCTTGCGCGGTACGATTTTCTTCAGCAGCTGCCTGGCCTTGCCGCGCAGGCGTGCCAGTCCAGTAGCCTTCTCGGGTGGCGTCAGACCCTGTTGGCGCAACCAGTCCTTCCAGCGAATCCGCTCATCGCGCACCAGCCAGCCATCCTGGCGGGCAAAGCTTTCAGCCAGATACAGACCGCGGGTACTCGCCGGATACAGTTGATCCTTTTTCAGGGTGTACAACTCGGGCAGCGGCTGACCGTCGTGCAATGGCATCAAATACAGGTCAGGCCGTTTGCGATCGAGCCGCGCCACCAATTGATCACCCTCCAAGCGTTCATCGACATGAAACAGGCTCAAGGACTTCGCCTCCTTGGGCACATCCAGGCGCAAGTCATAGATCAATTGCAGGGACGCCGTCGGCAGATGCACGTACGCCCTTGGTCGCTCCAGCAATTGCAGGTTGGCGCAGCGCACCGGCCGTGCCGAACCGGACAGCGGTGTCAGGCGAAACGGCAGCGCTTCGCGGTAATGCAGCGCGGCGGAGTAGGGCGCGGGCAGCCAGGTGTCATTGAAACGCCCGCCGAGCCAGCCTTCCGGGGTTTCCAGCAGGCACTCTTCGGCAATTTCCTGAATCGCCGTGTGCAGCGGAATGTTCAGCTCATGGGCCGGTACGTAGCCGGAAATCAGCTTCAGTACCACGTCGCCGCGATCCTGGCGACGCTGGCGCACCAGCACCCAGTAATCGCGATTCTGCCAATGCAAGGTCAGGCGCACGGACACGCCGAGGTTGGCCAGTTCCAGGGCGAAGCGCTCGCTGTCGGCGACGCTGACCGGTTTGCGCCGTTGCAGGGTCTGGGCGAAGTTCAGCGGCATGCCGACGCTCTGATAGCTCAGGCCTTCGGGCGTGGCTTCGACGAACAGTGGCAGCGTCTTGAAGTTGCTCGGGTTCTTGCGGATGAGCGTGCGCGGCATATCGGCTCCTGGCTTAAGGCCGCGGGGCGGCGTCAGTGACTACGCAGGACCTGGGCAACGGTCGCTACGTTATGGGCGAGGTGCAGCGGATTGATTGTGCCGACAATAGCACTGGCGACGCCGGGATGAGTGAACAGCAACTCGAAGCTGGCGCGCACCGGATCGACTCCCGGACTCAGACAGACATGACCGCTGGCCAAGGCTTTTTTCACCAGAATGGCTTTGCCGTGGGCAGCAGCATAGTCAATGACCGCCTTTTCGTTTTGTTCGTTCAGATTGTAGGTGACCATCGCACAGTCGCCTTGCTCCAGCGCTTTCAAGCCGCCTTCGACGGTTTTGCCGGAAAAGCCGAAGCCGCGAATCTTGCCCTCGGCCTTCAGTGCGGCGAGGGTGGCGTAGACCTCTTCGTGCTCGAGGATGGCCATGTCATTGCCGTCCGAGTGCACGAGGACCAGATCGATAAAATCCGTTTCCAGACGTTGCAGGCTGCGCTCGACCGACATTCGCGTGTGCGTAGCGCTGAAGTCGTGGCGCGACACGCCATCGGCAAACTCTTCGCCGACCTTGCTGACAATCACCCAATCCCGTCGCTGGCCGCGCAGCAGCGGGCCGAGGCGTTCTTCGCTGCGACCATAGGCCGGCGCGGTGTCGATCAGGTTGATGCCCAGATCCCGCGCCTGGCGCAGCAGCATGCGCGCCTCGTCGTCGCCGGGAATCTGAAAGCCGTTGGGGTATTTCACCCCTTGATCGCGGCCGAGTTTGACTGTGCCCAGACCCAGCGGCGACACCGACAGGCCGGTGCTGCCCAGCGGGCGATGCAGTTCGTGCAGAGTGGCGATGGTCATGGCAGCAGTTGCTCCCACGCGGGTACACCGAGCGGTGGTTTCGGCAGCGGCGGCAGCGGATCAGTCGCCTGCGCCTGGATGCCGTCGCGTTGCAACGAAGCGATAACGCGGTCGGCGAAGTCTGGCGCCAGTGCCAGTTTGGTCGGCCAGCCGACGAGCAAGCGACCTTCCTCGGCGAGGAACGCGTTGTCCGGGCGGGTCAGGCCGGTTTGCAGCGGCTCGGCGCGATCGACGCGCAGGGTCGCCCATCGCGTGGTGCTGAGGTCGATCCACGGCAGCAACTGGGCGATTTCCTTTTGCGCGGTGGCGATCTGTTCCGCCGGTTCGCGGGCCACGCCTTCGCTTTCGGCAATGTCGCCGCCCATGTACCAGACCCACTGGCCGTCAGCGGCCGGGTGCGTGGTCACCGTGATGCGCGGCTTGGTGCCGCCGCCCAGGCAGTGCGCGTACAACGGTTTCAAGCCGGGACCTTTGGCGAGGATCATGTGCAGGGGGCGGCGCTGCATGGCCGGACGGCTCAGGCCCAGGGCTTCGAGCAGTTCGGCAGTGCCGGCGCCAGCACTGAGGACGATGCGCTGGGCGCGGATCTCACGGCCGTCGACTTTCAGGCCGACCAGCACGCCGGCTTCCAGCAGCGGTTCGATGACCTGCCCGGCGAGCAGACCGTCACCGGCCAGCTCGGCCAGACGCTGGATCAGGCTCGGGACATCCACCACCAGTTCGGCGAGGCGATAGACCTTGCCCTTGAAACGCTTGTCTTGCAGGGCCAGCGGCAGCTCGTCACCCTTGACCTGATCGACCCGGCCACGCACGGCTTTGCTGGCGAAGAAACTGGTCAGGTTGCCGGCCAGTGTGCCCGGCGACCACAGGTAATGCGCTTCGGACAGCAGGCGTACGCCGGACAGATCCAGCTCGCCCGTGCCGGCCAGCGCCTGGCGCCAGCGGCGCGGCATGTCGGCGATGGCTTCCGAGGCGCCAGTCAGCGCACCGTGCAGCGCGTACTTGGCGCCGCCGTGGATGATGCCCTGGGACTTCACGCTCTGCCCGCCACCGAGGCTGGCGCTTTCCACCAGCACGGTCGAGAAACCCTGACCGCGCAGGCGCGCATTCAGCCAGAGGCCGGCGACACCAGCGCCGACAATCAGAACGTCGGTGGAAATAACGGATGGCATGCAGCGACCTCGGAGCTTGAAGAAGCCGCAAGTTTCAAGCTTCAAGCTGCAAGCTGCAACCCGGACCAGCAAATCAGCAATGCTTGCTGCTGCTTTTTAATGCCCGGCAGTTTTCGAAAACAGCTGAATCACGACGACCCCCAGCACGATCAACGCCATCCCCAGCATCGCCGGTACGTCGAGCTTCTGCCCGTAAATGAACAGAGCGGCGACGCTGACCATGACAATGCCCATCCCCGCCCAGACCGCGTAGGCAACGCCAACCGGTACGGTGCGCACCACCAGCGTCAGCATCCAGAATGCGATTCCGTAGCCGACAATCACCAGAATCAGCGGCAGCGGCGTGCTGAAGCCCTTGACCGCTTTCATCGAAACAGTGGCGATCACTTCGGCGCAGATGGCGATGGCCAGATAGACGTAGGCGTTCATGGTTTCGATCCTCAAATAAATCGTTGCTTGCTGAGGCGACATTTTAGGGATTGCTCAGATGGGGTAAAGTCATTACCTATCTGTTCTATAGATTGGTTGGTAGCAAGCATGCAATGGAATCTCGATCAGCTGCGGGTATTTGTCGATGTCGCTGAACAGCGGTCTTTCTCCGCCGTGGCGCGCCGACAACGTAAGGCGCAATCGGCAATCAGCAGTGCTGTTGCGATGCTCGAAGAGGATTTGGGCGTGAGCCTGTTCGAACGCAGCAGCGGTCGGCAGCCGATGCTCACCGAGGCGGGCGCGGCATTGCTGGAAGAGGCCCGCGAAGTGTTGCGCCAGTGCGAGCGCCTCAACGGCAGGGCCATGGCGATGCTGCGCGGTCAGGAGGCGCAGTTGCGGGTGGCTCAGGACGAGGCGATGCCGTATCAGGCGCTGGTGGAAAGTTTCGGTGAACTGGCCGAGCAGTTTCCCAGCCTGGAAGTGCAACTGACCAGCGCCGCCCAAGGCGAAGTCGCGCGCAAACTGGTCGACCGTCGCGCCGACCTCGGCCTGCTGTTCTATCACGATGAAATCCCCGAAGCCCTTGAGCGGCGCGTACTGGGTCGAGTGGAAATGGTCACGGTCTGCGGTGTCAATCATCCGCTGGCGCAGCAGGCCTACGTGACCTGTCAGCAACTGGCGCAGCACCGGCAATTGCTGATGTCGACGCAGACCAGCGTCTATCCCGGCAATGAGCCGGCCAGCCCGCAGGTGTGGCGCGCCGACAGCTTTTACGTGATGTCCGAATGGCTGGTGCGCGATCTCGGCTGGGCGTGGTTGCCGCGCCACGTTGTGCAGTACTCGGCGTATCAGGGCCAAATGGTTGAACTCGATAGCGAATGGACGCCGCCGGCATTGGTGGTGGAACTGGTCTGGCGCCGCGACGAACCGCTCGGCCCGGCCGCGCGCTGGCTGGCGGAACGTTTTGCCGTGCACTTGCGGGCGATCGGCGACAAAAGCCGATAAACTCCGCCGCCATGAATAGAACTCTCTACACCGCGCTGTTTTACCTGGGGCTGCCATTGGTGGCGATTCGGCTGTGGCTGCGCGCACGCAAGGCGCCGGCGTATGCCAAGCGCATTGGCGAGCGCTTTACTCTTGGCATGCCGACCTTGCAGCCCGGCGGCATTTGGGTGCACGCGGTATCGGTGGGCGAAAGCATTGCCGCCGCGCCGATGATCCGCGCGCTGCTGGAACGCTATCCGGCGCTGCCGATCACCGTGACCTGCATGACCCCGACCGGTTCGGAGCGGATTCAGGCACTGTTCGCCAACGAATCGCGCATTCAACACTGCTATCTGCCGTATGACTTGCCTTGTGCGGCGGCGCGTTTTCTTGATCGCGTGCAGCCGAAACTTGCGGTGATCATGGAAACCGAGCTGTGGCCAAACCACATTCATCAATGTGCCAAGCGCGGAATTCCGGTGGCGCTGGCCAATGGACGGTTGTCGCAGCGTTCCGCCAAAGGCTATGGCCGTTTCAGCAAACTCACCGCGCCTATGCTTGCCGAGATGAGCCTGTTGGCGGTGCAGACCGAAGCCGAGGCCCAGCGCTTCCGTGATCTCGGCGCGCGTTCGGAAACCGTTGACGTCACCGGTTCGATCAAGTTCGACCTGACTATCGACCCGCAACTGTTGCAGCGTGCAGCCGATCTGCGTAGCCACTGGCAGGCACAGGATCGTCCCTTGTGGATCGCCGCGAGCACTCACGAAGGCGAAGACGAAGTGGTGCTCGACGCCCATCGTCGCCTGTTGGCCAATCATCCGGATGCATTATTGATTCTGGTGCCGCGTCATCCGGAGCGCTTCAATTCGGTGTTCGACCTGTGCCAGCGCGAAGGTTTCGCCACGGTACGTCGCTCGACCGGGGCCAATGTCGATGCGCAGACGCGCGTGCTGCTTGGCGACACCATGGGCGAGTTGCTGTTTCTCTATGCCCTGGCCGACAGCGCATTTGTCGGCGGCAGTCTGGTGCCGAATGGCGGGCACAACCTGCTCGAACCCGCCGCGCTGGCGAAACCGGTACTCAGCGGCCCACACCTGTTCAACTTCCTCGACATCGCTGCGCAACTGCGCGAAGCCGGGGCGTTGGCCGAAGTGGATGATGCCGAAGGCCTGGCAGTCGAGGTGCAGCGCTTGTTCGAACTGCCGCGTGATGCGCAGCGCATGGCCGAGGCCGGGCTGGCGGTGATGCGGCGCAATCAGGGCGCATTGCAGCGCTTGCTGGATGGCTTGGCGCGGCTGATCCAATAGTCGCTTGGAATATTACTGTGGTGAGGGGATTCATTCAGATTGTTTATGGCCGGGACTTACTGTGGCGAGGGGATTTATCCCCGCTGGGTTGCGAAGCAGCCCCAAAACCATTCAGCGCGGTGATTCAGTCAGATCTGGCAAGCCGGATTTACGACTGCTGCGCAGCCGGACGGGGATAAATCCCCTCACCACAGGGGATTCATTCCAGATTTTTCATGGCCGCGCCTTTGGCTGGATGGTCTGGCGCGGCTGATCCAATAGTCGCTTGGAATATTACTGTGGCGAGGGGATTTATCCCCGCTGGGTTGCGAAGCAGCCCCGAAACCATTCAGCGCGGTGATTCAGTCAGATCTGACAAGCAGGATTTACGACTGCTGCGCAGCCGGACGGGGATAAATCCCCTCACCACATGGGATTCATTCCAGATTTTTAGGGCCGCGCCTTTGGCTGGATGGTCTGGCGCGGCTGATCCAATAGTCGCCTGGAATATGACTGTGGTGAGGGGATTCATCCCCGCTGGGTTGCGAAGCAGCCCCGAAACCATTCAGCGCGGTGATTCAGTCAGATCTGGCAAGC